>NZ_JAGRQM010000030.1:0-43807 GCF_018132775.1 Gordonia sp. SCSIO 19800
CTTTCCGTTCGACTTGCATGTGTTAAGCACGCCGCCAGCGTTCGTCCTGAGCCAGGATCAAACTCTCCATGAAAAAATGCAGAAACCAAACCAGCCCCAAAAGGCCGACGTTTCAACACAAGATCTTCAACCAGGAAAGCAAAACCTGACCAAAATAATCCTCAAAAAACTGGCATCAAAAAATAAACTCATCAGCGTCACGCGACATCAAAGCCGCGGACACATCATCCAAGCAAACCATCTGACACCACAATATGGCATCAAACAATCCACCAACACACTATCGAGTTCTCAAAGAACACACACCCACCAGACGCCTTCGATGTGAAGCCGGCTCCAATGAGCTTTCCCAGAGCGCGAGAAATACTCACGCTCTTGTTCTCGGGAGTGGCCCGCACAGGAGGCCCGAGCTAGTGGCTCGGGCGCTGTTACTTCCCCGGGGCTTGCGGCTCCGGGGGAGTTGCTCTCTGCGGTGCGTCGATCAAGTTACACAGGCGCGAACAACGCGTCAAATCGCCAGGTCAGAGGCCCAGTTTGGCGCCGGCGAAACTCTTCTTGCCGCGACGCACCACCAACCACCGCCCGTGGAGCAGATCGGCGTCGGCCGGCTGCCACTCCGGGTCGGTGATCTTGGTGTTGTTCACGTAGGCGCCGCCCTCGGACACTGCACGGCGAGCAGCTTTGTTGGACTCCGACAGCTTCGTGTCGACCAGCAACTCGATGATCGTCGGACGGGTCTCGCTGTACTCGGCGATCGAGGTCTCCCCGACCGCGGCCGCGAGGGTCGCCTCGTCGAGTTCATCGAGCTCGGCCCGACCGAACAGTGCCTGGCTGGCCAGTTGGACCGCATCGGTGTTGGCCTGACCGTGGATGAGGGTCGTCATCTCGGCGGCGAGTGTGCGCTGTGCGCGCCGCAGGTGCGGGGTCTCGGCGGTGGCACGTTCGAGTTCGTCGATCTCCTCGCGCCCCAGGAAGGTGAACCAGCGCAGGTAACGGATGACATCGGCGTCCGCCGTGTTCACGAAGTACTGGTACCAGGAGTAGGGGCTCGTCAGTTCCGGGTCGAGCCACAGACTGCCCCCACCCGTGGACTTGCCGAACTTCTTGCCGTCCGACGAGGTCACGAGCGGAACCGTCATCCCGTGCAGCGCCGAGCCGTCGAGTCGACGCGCCAGATCCACGCCGCCGACGATGTTGCCCCACTGGTCGGAACCACCGATCTGCAGCACACATCCGTACCGGCGGTTCAGTTCCACGAAGTCGTTCGACTGCAGGAGCAGGTAGCTGAACTCCGCGTAGCTCATGCCGTCGGCTTCGAGGCGTCGCTTCACCGTGTCGCGCGCGAGCATCACGTTCACCGAGAAGTGCTTCCCCAGGTCGCGGAGGAACTCGATCGCCGACAGCTTGCCGGTCCAGTCCAGGTTGTTCACCACCACGGCGCCCGTAGGGGTGTCGTCGATGTCGACGAACCGCCGAAGCTGCGCATCGATACGCGCGGCCCACTCGGCCACGGTGTCGGCCGAGTTCATCGTCCGCTCGCCCACGTCGCGGGGATCACCGATCAGACCGGTGGCGCCGCCCGCGAGGACGATCGGACGATGACCCGCCAACTGGAAACGCTTGAGGGTCAGCAACGGGACGAGGTGACCGGCGTGCAGACTTGCTGCCGTCGGGTCGAAGCCCGCGTACAACGTGACCGGTCCGTTGGCGAGCGCCTCCCCCAGTGCACCGAGATCGGTGGACTGGGCGATCAGCCCGCGCCATTGCAGTTCGTCGAGGATGTCGACGGTGGCGGGGACGGCAGTCGGCCGGGAGGACTCGGCCGGTCGGGGGGGTTCGACGTTGTCAGCACTCACCCCTTGATCTTGTCATCCGACGAGATCGAGGTGCGGTCGAGGTGACGCCCGCAGGCGGGCTACTCCGGCTGAGAACCGACGATGCGCACGTGCTCGGCGTCGTCGACCGTGCGCGCCTCGTCGACGAGCATCACCGGGATGCCGTCGGAGTCGATGCGGTAGGCGACATGCAGCCGCGGGTTGTAGAGCTCGTCGCCAGCGTCGACCAGCGGACCGTGGTCCTGCGGGCAGGCCAGGCGTTCGCGCACGATCGGGTCGATGGCCTCAGCGCGTGTCGTCACCCGGATCAGCCTAGGGCATTGCGCGTCGAGGTCCCGCTCCAGTCCAGCTTCTCCGCCACGGTCCTCGTGTACCTGCGATAGCGCCCTTCGTCGTCGCGATACCAGACGCGCGCACCCGGTTTCGGAAGTCCCTCCTCGACCAGACCGGTGCTGAGCGGGCGGAACGACGCCGACTGCGGGATCTCGTCGACGACGTGGACGAGATGAGGGCGCTCCTCGGCCCGGTACTCCCCCAGCGCGATCCGCAGTTGTGTGACCGTGAGCGAGTCCGGCGTGACCCCGGGCCGGAGGGTCATCGCCGCGACGACGACCTGGTGGCCGGGTTCGCCGACCCCGTAGACGACGACCTGGTCGACGCTCTTCAGTCGGGACAGGGCGTGGGCGATCGGGGGGATGAACACCGGGCCGTCCGCGGTCCGGAGCACGCGGTCGGTCGCTCCGAGGAAGTACAGGTCGCCGTCGGCGTCGCGCACGAACAAGTGACCCGACACCTCCCACCGATCACGCGTCGTGAAGACGTCGCGGAGCACCGTCCCGTTGGTGTCGAACTTGTGCTTGGCCTTGGCGAGGAGCAGACCGGGCTCCCCCGTCTCCGCCCGGCGGACGAAGCCCGAGTCGTCGATGAGCAACCGGTCGCCGACGATGTCGTAGGCCGCGACCTCGACCGGGTTCGTCTCCGGCAGCGGCCGGCCGACGGAGGACAACTTGTCCCCGGAGACGTTCGCGAGGATCGCCGAGCCGTCGGCGGTCGCGAAGAACTCGAGGATGCGCGCGCGGGGGAAATTCGAGCACACGTCCTCCCAGAGTCCCGCCGACATACCCGAGCCCATGAACAACCGGATCGGGTTGTGCTGGTTGATGTGGAAGTCGGGGTCGCGAACGATGCCGCTGAGCATCGACCAGGTGTAGGACACGACGGTGATGCCGTAGCGCTGCACCTCGACGGCGAAGTTCTTGGGATCGATGCCGTTCGACAGCGCGATCCTCGACCGCCCGACCACCGTCGCCCCCAGGGTCGTGAGCAGCCCCGACGCGTGGTGCAGCGGCGGCAGGCAGTACACGGTGTCGCGGTCGGTGAGCGCCGCCGCGGCCGCGGCGCCGAAGGCCGACATCGCGAACCGGTGGTTGGTCACCGGCCACGGGACGAGCTTGCCGTAAGCCCGGCTGAACAGGATGAACGCGAGGTCGCCCGCGAGACCGGGGTCGGGCCGGTACCAGGTCGGCATCACGACTTCGTCGGGATCGATGCGTTCCATGTCGACGATCGACGTGCCGTCCGCACCGTCGATCGCCCGGGAGTCGCCACTGCCGCCGCCGAGTACCAGGACGCGGTCGGAGGCGGCACTGGCGAGATCGAGATTGGTGGGGTCGGTGACGATGACCGAGCTGTCGGCGAGCCGCATCATCTCCCGGACGTCGGCGTCCGCGGCGAGCAGCACCGCCACCGCGCCCAGACGCGAGAGCGCCGCGATGACGACCAGGGCGCTCGGCCGGGTGTCCATCAGGACGCCGATGTGCTGGCCGGGGCGGATGCAGCAGTCGACCAGCCCGGCGACCACGTTGTCGATACGCGTGTTCACCTGGGCGTGGGTGAGCACACGGTTCTCGAAGAGGAACAGTTCCTTGTCGCCGCCGCGCTTGGTGTTCTCGGCCATCAGCTTCGACAGGGAAATGCGCGTCCCGCTCTGGATCTGTCCCAGCCGGAACAATCGGGGGACGGTCCGCACCGACTCCGAGGCGACGGCTCGCGAGGTGCGCTGCAGGGAGTTGGCCAGGCCGAGCAATTCGCGCGAGGCGGCGGTGCCGGCGTCGGCCACCGACCCCACCCCGTGCGTGAGTCGCGACGACAGGCTGACCCCGCCGCCGTGACCCGGCTCGACGAGCGACATCTCGGAGACGAGTTCGGGCCGCGGACCGTTGTCGGAGAGCCAGTTCACCCAGTCGGAGGTCGTCGGCCAGGTGTGTTCACCGGCCGCGCTACCGACCACGAGTCCGAAATGTCCGGCCGGCAAGGTGGATTCGTACACCTCCGCGTCGGGCGCGGCGCGGACGATGCCCCGTACCGCCGCCGGTTGCCCGATGTCGTCGGCATCGCCCACGAACGCGAGCACCGGGCAGGTGATCTCGGCGAGGGACACCAGATCGCCGTTGATCACGAAGCCGCCGGAGACCATGCGGTTGTGCGCCACGAACTGCCGGAGCAGCTCCGCGATCGCCGGGCCGGACCATGCGACCCAGCCGTCGGCCTCCAGGAAGCGGCGCTGGTCCTCCCGTGGCAGCAGCGCCTCACGATCGTGCAGACGGCGCAGGAAGTCGATGCGGCTGCGCACCGTCTTCACCGGATCCAGGAGCTGGAAGCCGGTGCGCGCCATCCAATCCCGCACCCAGAGGTTGCGTGAGAACGCCTTGTCGGCCAGGAACTCGGCCGCCGGGGCCACCAGTCCCGCGGGCAGCCCCAGGGGCAGTGCGGCGAGGACGTCGACGGGGCTGCCGAACGTGATCAGACTCGCGATCCCCTTGGACCGGCGGTAGGCCGCGGTCTGGTAGGCGAACATCCCGCCCTGCGAATACCCGGCGAGGTGGATGTCACGGCCGGTCGCCTCGACGATCAGGTCGATCGCGTGGCTGATCGCGACCACGTGGTCGGCGAGATTGCGTTCCATCCCGCCTTCTTCGGAGTCGGGTGAACCGAAGTCGACGACCCACGGCGTGATGCCGTTGCGGTGCAGAATCGACACCGCACCGTTGTGCTCGGTGACGTCATAGACGTTGGCCGACACCATCATCGGCGGCACCAGGACGATGTTCGGACCGGTCGACGGATCGTTCGGGAAATACCGACGCAGCCGGAACATCTTGTGTGTCTCGACGACCGCGAAGGGCGCCGGTTCGGTGCCGGTCTCCAGTCCACCGAACCGCAGCACCTCGAGGCCGTTCTGCGCAGTGGCCAACACCCTGCCGACCACCCCCACGAGATCGGGGCCCCCGTCCCACACCGCCATCGTGTCGATCCTCCCGTCGTCGGTGTACCGGCCTCACCAGCGCGTTGATTGACGCGGCGTCGGTGACACAGGTCACTGTACCCAGTCGTCCGGGATCAGTGGCGCCCGCCGTGCCCAGCGGTCCAGCGTGTCCGGAGATCGGCGGTCTGGGCCGTGACGACGTCGATCTGCCGCCGGACCTGTCCGGGTGCGGTACCGCCGTGCGCGTTGCGCGACTCGACCGAACCGCGGACGGTCAGGACGTCACGCACCGCCGGCGTCAGCGCCGGATGGACACCGGCCAGCGTCGCGTCGTCGAGTTCGTCCAGGCCGACGCCCCGGGACTCGGCCTCGCGGACACACGCACCCGCGGCCTCGTGCGCCACCCGGAACGGCACGCCCTGTCGGACCATCCATTCGGCGATGTCGGTGGCCAGGGTGAAACCCGCCGGCGCGAGTTCCGCCATGCGATCGGTGTGAAACTCCAGCGTGGCGACCAGGCCGGTCACCGCGGGCAGCAGCAGCTCCAGTTGGGCCACCGCGTCGAAGACCGGTTCCTTGTCCTCCTGCAGGTCCCGGTTGTACGCCAGCGGCTGCGCCTTCAGTGTGGCGAGCAATCCGGTGAGGTCGCCGATGAGACGACCGGCCTTGCCGCGCATGAGTTCGGCGACGTCCGGGTTCTTCTTCTGCGGCATGATCGAGCTGCCGGTGGACCACGCGTCGGCCAGCGTCACGTAGCCGAATTCCGGTGTGCTCCAGATGATCACCTCTTCGGACAACCGGGAGAGGTCGACTGCGATCATCGCGAAGACGAACGCGGCCTCCGCAGCGAAGTCGCGCGATGAGGTGGCATCGATCGAGTTCTCCGCGGGTGCGTCGAAGCCCAGGTCGGCGGCGATCGCCGCCGGATCGAGGCCCAGGGAGGAGCCGGCCAGGGCGCCGGAACCGTAGGGCGACACCGCGGTTCGACGATCCGCGTCGGCGAGCCGGTCGATGTCGCGCAGGAGTGGTTGCGCGTGCGCCAGCAGATGGTGCCCCAGCAGGACCGGCTGTGCGGCCTGCAGGTGCGTCTTGCCCGGCATGATCGCGTCGGGATGGGCCGCCGCCTGTGCGGTGAGCGCGTCGACGACGTCGAGCAGGCCCAACGCGACCCGCCGCATGGCGGCGCGCAGCCACATCCGGAACAGGGTCGCGACCTGGTCGTTGCGTGAGCGCCCCGCGCGTAACCGGCCCCCGAGTTCGGGACCGACGCGCTCGATCAGGCCACGCTCGAGGGCGCCGTGGACGTCCTCGTCGGACTCGGCCGGCCCGAAGCTGCCGTCGGCGACATCGGCGGCCAGGCGATCGAGCCCGTCGAGCATTCCGGTGAGGTCTTCGGCGGTGAGCAGCCCGGCCTTGTTCAGGACCCGTGCATGCGCTTTGGACGCTTCGATGTCGAACGGGGCCAGGGCCCAGTCGAAGTGGGTCGACTTGCTCAGCGCGGCCATCGCCTCCGCCGGACCACCGGCGAAGCGACCGCCCCAGAGCGAACCCTGGTTGGTCGTCCCGCCGGTCTCCGGGCCGCTGCCGCCGCCGGTGCCCGCACTCACAGATTCAGGTCCCGCTTCGCGGCGATCTTCGACGACAGGCCGTGCAGCTCGACGAAGCCGCGGGCCGCGGACTGATCGAAGGTGTCGCCCTCGTCGTAGGTCGCGAGGTTGAAGTCGTAGAGCGACTCCGAGCTGCGGCGGCCGGTCGCGGCGATCGTGCCGCCGTGCAGGGTCAGCCGGATCTCGCCGGTCACGTGCTCCTGCGTGGAGGCGACGAACGCGTCCAGCGACCGCTTCAGCGGCGAGAACCAGAGACCGTCGTACACCAGCTCGGCCCACTTCTGGTCGGTGCCGCGCTTGTAGCGGCCGAGCTCGCGCTCGATGGTCACGTGCTCGAGTTCTTCGTGTGCGCGGATGAGAACCATGGCGCCGGGCGCCTCGTAGACCTCGCGGCTCTTGATGCCCACCAGGCGGTCCTCCACCACGTCGAGGCGTCCGACGCCCTGGGCGCCGGCGCGACGGTTGAGTTCCTGGATCGCCTCGAGGACGCTCACCGGGCGGCCGTCGATGCTGACCGGGCGGCCCTTGTCGAAGCCGATGATGACCTCGTCGGGCGAGTTCCAGTTGACGGTGGGGTCTTCGGTGTAGTCGTAGACGTCCTTCGTCGGCGCGTTCCACAGGTCCTCGAGGAAGCCGGTCTCGACCGCGCGTCCCCACACGTTCTGGTCGATCGAGAACGGCGACTTCTTGGTCACGTTGATCGGGATGTCGTTCTCCCCGGCGAAGGCGATCGCCTTCTCGCGGGTCCAGGCGTAGTCGCGGACCGGCGCGAGCACCTGCAGATCGGGCGCCAGGGTGGCAAAACCGACTTCGAAGCGGACCTGGTCGTTGCCCTTGCCGGTGCATCCGTGGGCGACGACGGTGCCGCCGTGATCACGGGCGGCGGTGACCAGGTGCTTGGCGATCAGCGGGCGCGACAGCGCCGAGACGAGCGGATAACGATCCATGTAGAGCGCATTCGAGGTGATCGCGCCGAGGCAGTACTCGTCGGCGAACTCGTCGCGGGCATCGACCACGACGGCCTCGACCGCGCCGCAGTCGAGTGCGCGCTGGCGGATGACCTCCATGTCCTCGCCGCCCTGACCGAGGTCGAGTGCCACGGCGACGACCTCTTTGCCGGTCTCCTTCTGGATCCAGCTGATCGCGACCGAGGTGTCCAGGCCGCCCGAGTATGCGAGTACGACACGTTCTGCCATGAGGTGAAGCTCCTGTTCTGCGCGATGACCGAGTCCATCATCGGCCCCGGTGTTCCGACGACACCGCCCGGGTATCCGGTTGGCGGTGTCTCGGCTGTTCGTTTGGTGTGGTCTGCCGGTTCCGCGGAGGCGGAACCGAGAATGTCGATGCGGCGAGGGTTACACGAGGCCCTCGATCCGGCGGGCGAGTTCCGCTCCGTCGAGCGGCTCGCGCGCGACGACGAAGATCGTGTCGTCCCCGGCGATCGTCCCCACGACGTCGGGCAGGCGCGCCCGGTCGAGCGCAGCCGCCAAGTAGTGCGCGGCGCCCGGGGGCGTTCGCAACACCGCGAGGTTGCCACTGCTGTCGGTCGAGACCAGGAGGTCCGACACGAGCCGGCCGAGCCGGTCGGTGCCGCCGGACACACCGCGGACGGGCGAACCGTCTTCGGGCACCACATAGACCCCGGCGCCGCCGTCCGCTGCCCGCAGCTTCACGGCCCCGAGTTCGTCGAGGTCGCGCGACAGGGTGGCCTGGGTGGCGTCGACGCCCTCCTCGGCGAGCAACCGCTGCAGCTCCGACTGGCTGCGTACCTGATGCGTGGACAAGATCTCGATGATGCGCGCATGACGACCCGCCCGGGTGGCGGCGAGGCGGCTTTCCGAGGGTTCGGCTCCGGCGGTCATCGTGGGTGTCCGCTCACTGGTGGTCCAACAGCCAGATCAGCAGGGCCTTCTGCGCGTGCAGGCGGTTCTCCGCCTCGTCGAACACGACGCTGCGGGGTCCGTCGATCACCGAGGCGGTGATCTCGTCGCCACGATGGGCCGGCAGGCAGTGCAGCACGATCGCATCATCGGCGGCATGCATGAGCAGGTCATCGTTGATCTGGTACGGCCGGAACGGCGCCGTGCGGTCCTTTCCGTCGTCCTCTTGCCCCATCGACACCCAGGTGTCGGTCACCAGGACGTCGGCCCCCGTCGCGGCGGCGACGGGGTCGGTCTCGAGCGTCACCGAGCCGCCGGTCTGCGCGGCACGCTTCTCGGCGTCGGCGATCACCGCCGGGTCCGGCTGGAAGCCGTCCGGCGAGCTGAGGACGACGTGCATGCCGGCCGTGACGCCGCCGAGCGCCAGCGAATGCGCCATGTTGTTCGCGCCGTCACCCAGGTACGTCATCGTCAGGCCCGCCGGCTGGCCCTTGTGCTCGGCGATCGTCTGCAGGTCGGCGAGCACCTGGCAGGGGTGGAACTCGTCGGACAGCGCGTTGACGACCGGGACGGTGGCGGTCGAGGACAGCGCCTCGAGCCGGTCCTGCCCGAACGTCCGCCACACGATGGCGTCGACGAAGCGGGACAGGACCAGGCCGGTGTCCTCCAGGGTCTCCTCGCGGCCGAGCTGGGTCGTCCGGCCGTCGACGACGACCGCATGACCGCCGAGCTGGGCGATGCCGACCTCGAACGAGAACCGGGTGCGGGTGGAGTTCTTGTCGAAGATCACCCCGACCCCGCGGGGGCCCTCCAGCGGCCGGAAGTCGAACGGCTTCGCCTTGACCTCGGCCGCGAGTGCGAGCACCTCGGCCTGCTCGGCCGGGGTCAGGTCGTCGTCGCGCAGGAAATGTCTGGTCATGGCTTGTCCCCCTCGTTCGATGTGGCGGCGGTGTCGAGCAGTGTCGGTAGCGCGCGCACGAAATCCTGTCCCTGCTGCTCGGTGAGGATCAGCGGCGGGGCCAGGCGCAGGACGTCGGGCGCGGGTGCGTTGATCAGGAACCCCGCGTCCCGGGCGGCGGCCTCGACGCGCTGCGAGAGCGGCTGCGTCAGCACGACACCGAGCAACAGGCCGGATCCACGCACATGCGAGACCAGCGGATGCTGCAGGTCCTCGATGCCGGTTGCGATCGACTTCCCCACCGCGGCAACGGAATCGAGGAGACCGTCGGCTTCGATGACCCCCAGGACGGCCAGCGCGGCAGCCGCACTGACCGGATTGCCACCGAAAGTGGTGCCGTGCTGGCCCGGCCCGAACAGGTCGGCCGCCGGACCGGTGGCGATACACGCGCCGATGGGCAGGCCACCGCCTAATCCCTTCGCAAGCGTCATCACATCGGGGACCACGCCCACCTGCTGATGGGCGAAGAACGTACCGGTGCGCGCGACGCCGGTCTGCACCTCGTCGAGGATCAGCAGCGCGCCGCGCTCCTCGGTGATCCGGCGAGCGGCCGCCAGGTAGTCGGCCGGGGGCACGACGACGCCTGCCTCGCCGAGGATCGGTTCGAGGATCACCGCGGCGGTCTGGTCGGTGACCATGGCGTCGAGCGCGTCGACGTCACCGTAGGGAACGAACCGGACGCCCGGCGGCATCGGTTCGAACGGAGTGCGTTTGGCGGGCTGACCGGTCATCGCGAGCGCACCCATGGTGCGTCCGTGGAAGGCCTGCTCCGCCGCGACGATCTCGGGCCGTCCGGTCCGTCGGGCCAGTTTGAACGCGGCCTCGTTCGCCTCGGTGCCGGAGTTGCAGAAGAACACGCGACCCGGATGGCCGAACCGGCCGAGCAATGCCTCGGCGAGTTCGACGACGGGCGGGGCGATGTACAGGTTCGACACGTGCCCGAGCGTCTGGAGCTGGTGGGTGACCGCGTCGACGATCGCCGGGTGGGCGTGGCCGAGGGCGTTCACCGCGATCCCGCCGAGCAGGTCGAGGTAGCGCTTGCCATCGGCGTCGGTGACATACGCTCCCGAGCCCTCCACGAGGGCGATCGGGGGTGTGCCGTAGTTGTTCATCAGCGACTGTGCCCAGCGCTGCTGCAGTGGCGCGGTCATGCGTCCTCCTCAGGCACGACGACGGTGGTGCCGGTCGAGCTCTCGGTCAACAGTTCGGCCAGTACGGAATGGGCGACACGCCCGTCGATCACGTGTGCGCGGTCGATGCCGCCGGTGACGGCGCGCAGGCAGGCCTCCATCTTGGGGACCATGCCGGAATCCAGCGACGGCAACAGCGCGGTGAGTGCGTCGGTGTCGATCTGGGAGACCAGGGATCCGCGGTCGGGCCAGTCCGTGTACAGGCCTTCGACATCGGTCAGCATCACCAGCCGGGACGCCCCCAACGCCTCGGCGAGAGCACCGGCCGCGGTGTCGGCGTTGATGTTGTGCACCACCCCGTCGCGGTCCGGCGCGATCGTCGAGACGACCGGGATGCGGCCGGCGGCAACCAGATCCAGCACCGCCGAGGTGTTGACCGACGCGATGTCGCCGACGAGGCCGATGTCGGTGGGAACACCCTCGACGAGCACCGTGCGCCGCGTCGCGGTGAACAGGTGGGCATCCTCGCCGGTGATGCCGACGGCATACGGTCCGTGCGAGTTGATCAGGCCCACGAGCTCCCTCCCGACCTGACCGAAGAGAACCATGCGGGCGACGTCCATGACCTCGGGGGTCGTCACCCGGAATCCGCCCTTGAACTCACCCGAGAGTCCCAGTCGCTTCAGCATCGCCGAGATCTGCGGGCCACCACCGTGCACCACCACGGGATGCATGCCGCACGCGCGCAGGAAGACCATGTCCGCCGCGAACGCCTTCTTCAACTCGTCGTCGATCATGGCGTTGCCGCCGTATTTGACGACGACGGTCGCGCCGGCGAGTCGCTGCAGCGCGGGCAGGGCCTCGGCGAGGACCTTCGCCTTGGCCAGGCCGGCCGCGGGGTCGATCGGGTGGACGCCCGATGTCGTCTCGCTCATGACGAATACGCCGAGTTCTCTTCGACGTACGCATGGGAGAGGTCGGTGGTCCGGACACTGGCCGCCGACTCTCCCAGCTTCAGGTCGACGACGACGGCGATGTCGGGGCCGGACAGGTCCACATCTCGCGCGCCCTCGACCCCGAAACCGTTCTCGCACACCGGGTTGCCGTTGAACGACACCGCGATCCGGTCGGGATCGACGGTCACCGGCGACGCGCCGACCGCGGCGAGTACCCGCCCCCAGTTCGGATCCGACCCGAACAGGGCGGTCTTCACCAGCGAATCTCGCGCGACGGCACGGGCGACGGTCAGCGCGTCGTCCTCGGTGTGCGCGCCGGTGACCATGATCACGACCCGCTTCGTGACCCCCTCGGCGTCGGCCATCATCTGGGCGGCGAGATCGTCGCAGACAGCGAACACCGCGTCATCGAGATCGGTCTGCTCGACCGGGATCTGGCTGGCGCCCGAACTCAGCAGCAGAACCGTGTCGTTCGTCGAGCACGAGCCGTCGATGTCGAGCCGGTCGAAGGTGCGTGCCGTCGCCCTGCGCAAGGCGGTGTCGAGCTGCTCGGCGGTGGCCACCGCGTCGGTCGTGAGCACGACCAGCATCGTCGCCAGCGACGGTGCCAGCATTCCGGCGCCCTTGCCCATACCGCCGACGTTCCACCCCTGCGGGTGGTGCAGCGCAGCCTGTTTGGGCACGGTGTCGGTGGTCATGATCGCGTGCGCCGCGTCGGTGCCGCCGGACAGGCCGCCGCCCATGTCCTGGACGATCTCGGTGACCCCGGCGAGGACCTTGTCCATCGGCAGCCGGTCGCCGATCAGTCCGGTGGAGCACACCGCGACCTCCACGGCGCCCGTGCTGGTCCCCCAGTTGCTGAGCGCGTCGGCCACCGCCTCCGCGGTCTTGTGGGTGTCCTGGAAGCCGCCCGGTCCGGTACAGGCGTTCGCGCCGCCGGAGTTGAGGATCACGGTGCGCAGCCGGCCGGTGGTGAGGACCTGCTGTGACCACAGCACCGGTGCCGCCTTCACCTGGTTGCGGGTGAAGACGCCGGCGGCGGAGTGGTCGGGGCCCTCGTTGAAGACGAGTGCGAGGTCGAGCGCGCCGGATGCCTTGATGCCCGCCGCGATTCCGGCGGCCCGGAACCCCAGGGGCGCGGTGACGCCCTGGTTCCGCACGAGCCGCGGGTGATCGCCGGGGGCGCCGCCCTCGATCCGGTCCTGCTCTGTTTCCGCGCTGCCCTGCGATCCGGTCACGGTGCCACTCCCACGGTGCTCAGTCCCTCGTTCTCGGTCCAGCCCAGCGCCAGGTTCATCGATTGGACCGCGGCGCCACCGGTCCCCTTGGTCAGGTTGTCGACTGCGCCGACGACCACGAGGGTCTGTGCGCGTTCGTCGACGGTCACGCCGAGCTGAACGGCGTTGGAGCCGATCACCGAACCGGTGGCAGGCAGCCGCCCCTCCGGCAGTACGTGCACGAATTCCTCGTCCGCATAGGCCTTCTCGTAGACGGCACGGGCCTCCTCCGCGGTGGCATCGGTGCGCGCGGTGCACGTCGCGAGGATGCCGCGGGCCATCGGGGCGAGGATGGGCGTGAAGGAGACGGTCACCGGCTGTTCCGCGGCGGCCGAGAGCGCCTGGGAGATCTCCGGCGTGTGCCGGTGGACCCCGCCCACGCCGTAGGCCCGCGCGGACCCGATGACCTCGGACGCCAGCAGGTCGACCTTGGGCGACCGTCCGGCACCCGATGCCCCGCTCACCGCGACGACGGTCACGTGCGGATCGGCGATGCCCGCGGCGATGGCCGGGAGCAACGACAGGATCGACACCGTCGGATAGCAACCGGGCACCGCGATCCGGCTCGCGTCCCGGAGCGTTTCCCGGTTGCCGGGCAACTCGGGCAGACCATACGGCCAGGTCCCGGCGTGGTCTCCGCCGTAGTACGACGTCCATTCACCGGCGTCGCGCAACCGGAAGTCGGCCCCGCAGTCGATGATCAGCGTCGTCGGCGGCAGGGCATCGGCGATCACCGCGGATGCGCCATGCGGCAGGCCCAGGAAGACGACGTCGTGTCCGGCGAGGATCTCCGGTGTCGTGTCCTCCAGGACCCGGTCGGCCAGCGGGAGCAGATGGGGATGGTGCGCACCCAGGAGCGTCCCGGCATTGCCACCCGCGGTGAGCGCGCCGATCTCGAGTTCGCCGGATCGCAGACGGGGGTGCCCGCACAGCAACCGGAGTATCTCGCCACCCGCGTAGCCGCTCGCGCCGGCCACCGCCACCCTCACCTTGCTTGTCGAAGCCATGTGATCATTATGCAGCAGGATGCAAATCAATTCACGGCGGGGTGACACGCCGTTGGGGTCAGCGGAGACGGGCCCCCACCCGCGCGGCGGCTGCGTCGACGGCGGCCAGCTTGGCCTCGTTGGCCTCGTCCTCGGTGAGGGTACGGTCCGGGGCGCGGAACCGCAGCGAGAACGTCAACGATTTGTTGCCCGCGCCGACCTGTTCACCGGTGAAGACGTCGAACAATGCGATGTCCTCGAGCAGGTCGCCGGCCCCCTCACGAAGCGCCTTCTGGACGTCCGCAGCCGGGACCTCCCCTCCGACGACGACGTTGACGTCCTGCAGGACCGCGGGGAACACCGACACCGACGGCGCCGGGAGTCGCGCGTCCAAGGGCAGTGCGTCGATGTCGATCTCCACCGCGCAGGTCCGCTTCGGCAGATGGGCCCGCTCGAGCACCGCGGGGTGGAGTTCGCCGGCGTAACCGACCGTGCGGCCGTCGACCGTCAGCCGCGCGCAGCGGCCGGGATGCCATGGGCGCTGATCGTCGGCGGTGAGCTCGACGGTCACCCCCGCCGCGCGACCGATCGTGCGCGCCGCCTCGAAGGCATCGAGGTGGTCGGCGGCGCGTCCCGGCCCCCAGGGGCCCGCGGGATCGCGCAGTCCGGTGAGGACGACGCCGACGTGCAGCGGCTGATGGGGCAGCGAGGCGTCGAGCGCCGCGATCTCCTCGTCGGTCGGGCGGCGCGTGACGTCGAGCGCGTCCACCGCGGCGACGTGATCGCCGGCGATGACGACCTGACCGATGGTGAACAGCGACAGATCCCGCTGACCGCGTGCGATGTTGCGGGCCGCCATCTCGAGGAGACCCGGAAGCAACGTCGTGTTGAGCTCGGGGCGATCGGATTCCAGTGGGTTGAGGACCTTCACGGTGCGCCGGCGCTCATCGTCGGCGGGCAGGTCCCAGAGGTCGAACACGCCGGCCGGCATGAACGGATACGGCAGGACCTCGACGTAGCCGTCGAGCGCGAGGGTGCGTCCCACGCTGCGCCTGCGTCGCTGAACCGGGGTGAGTCCGGTGCCGCCGGGCGCGCGCGGAACCACGGCGGGGATGTCCTCCAAGCCCTCCAGACGCAGGACCTCCTCGACCAGGTCGGCGCGTTGCCGCAGATCGGGTCGCCACGAGGGCGGGAACACGTCCAGCTCGTCGGTCCCGGTCACCACGCAACCGACCTCGGTCAGCCGCGTCAGGGTGGTTCCCGGCGGATAGCTGACGCCCGCGACCCGGTCCGGTTCGTCGGCAGCGATGGCGATGGTCGACCGGATCGGGGTCTGGACATGGGTCTCGGACAGCGGTGAGGCGATGCGTCCGCCGGCGATCTCGACGATCAGCCGGGCGGCGCGGTCGGAGGCCACCGCGGTGATCTCGGGGTCGACGATCCGCTCGAACCGCTTGCTGGCCTCGGAGGTCAGCTTGTGGCGCTTCGCGGTGCGGAAGACCCGAACCGGATCGAAGGTCGCCGACTCCAGCAGCACCGTCGTCGTCTCGGGACCCACCTCGGTGCTCGCGCCGCCCATGACACCGGCGAGGGCGATCGGTCCGGTCTCGTCGGCGATCAGCACATCCTCGGGGTCGAGGATGCGAACGGTGTCGTCGAGGGTGGTGAGCTTCTCCCCCGGCTGGGCCGACCGGACCGTGACGGCTCCGGTGACACGGTCGGCGTCGAAGGCGTGCAGCGGCTGACCGAGTTCGATCATGACGTAGTTGGTGATGTCGACGATCGCGGAGATGGGGCGGATACCGGCGACCATGAGCCGCTTCTGCATCCACCACGGGGAGATCGCAGTCGGGTCCACACCGGTGATGACCCGAGCGGTGTAACGCGTCGCGCCGGAGTTCTCGTCGATGGCGACCGGCCACGCCGGGGCCGACCCGTCGTCCGCCAGGTCCGCGGCCCGGAGTCCGGGATCGACGAACGGGACCCCGAAGCTGCCCGCGAGCTCGCGGCCCAGGCCGCGAACCGAGAACGCGTAGCCGCGGTCGGGGGTGACGTTGACGTCGATCGCCGCGTCGGCGAGTCCCAGCACCTCGCGGGCGTCCGCGCCCGGTTCGGCGGTCCCGGGCGCGAGCACGAGGATGCCGCTGTGATCGGTGCCGATACCCAGCTCGGAGACCGAGCAGATCATGCCGTCGGACACCCGGCCGTAGGTCTTGCGGGAGGCGATCTCGAAGGGACCGGGGAGCACGACCCCCGGCAGCGCGGCGACGATCAGGTCACCCTCGGTGAAGTTGCGTGCACCACAGACGATTCCGCGGGGCTCATCCTCACCGACGGCGACCGTGCAGAACCGGATCGGCTTCTTGAACTCGGTGAGCTCCTCGATCGTCTCTACTCGACCGATCACCAGCGGTCCGGTGATCTCCGGGAACGCCTCGATGTCCTCGATCTCGAACCCGACACGGACGAAACCGGCGTCGATCTCATCGGTGGTCGCCGACCACTGCGGGTCGCCGGCGCGGAGTACCTCGGTGTACCAGGACTGTGGTGCACGCACTGTGTATCAACTACTTTCGTCGCGTCGTGAGGAGTCGTCGGGGCGGGATCTGCGCGGTGCCGGTCAGGCGGCCGGACCGAACGGGAGGGTGAACCGGATGTCCCCCTCGACCATGTCCCGCATGTCGGAGATGTCGTTGCGGAACTGCAAGGTGCGCTCCAGGCCCATGCCGAAAGCGAATCCGGAGTACACATCCGGGTCGATACCGCTGGCGCGCAACACATTCGGGTTGACCATGCCGCAGCCGCCCCACTCGACCCAGCCGGGTCCGCCCTTCTTGGCGGGGAACCACACGTCGACCTCGGCGGAGGGTTCGGTGAACGGGAAGTAGCTCGCCCGCATGCGGGTCGTCGTCTCCGGGCCGAAGAGTGCCCGCGCGAAGGTCTCCAGGGTGCCCCGCAGGTTCGCCAGTGTGAGTCCCTTGTCGACGGCGAGTCCCTCGATCTGATGGAAGACCGGGGTGTGGGTGGCGTCGAGCTCGTCGGTCCGGAACGTCCGGCCCGGGCACGCCACGTAGATGGGCAGGTCCCGGCTCAGCATCGAGCGCACCTGCACCGGCGAGGTATGCGTCCGCAGCACCTGCCGCGATCCCTCGGGCGCGATGTAGAAGGTGTCCTGCATCGACCGGGCGGGGTGGTCGGGCAAGAAGTTGAGCGCGTCGAAATTGTAGTGCTCGGTTTCGACCTCCGGGCCCTCCGCGATCTCCCAGCCCATACCGACGAACACGTCGGCCACCTGCTCGGCGATGACGGTGATGGGATGTCGCGCACCCACCGGACGCCGGCCGCTCGGCAGGGTCACGTCGATCGATTCGGCGACGAGGACCGCCGCGTCCCGTTCGGCGTCGAGGACGGCGGTGCGCGCCTCCAGGGCCGCCGACACCCGGCCGCGCACCTGGTTGACCAGCTTGCCGGCTTCGGAACGCTCCTCTTTGGGGAGGGAACCCAGCGCGCGCCGGGCGAGTGCGATCGGCGAGCGGTCACCGAGGTGCGCCGACTTGGCCGCGGCGAGCTGATCGAGGTCGGCCGCCGCCTCGAAGTCCTCGATGGCCGACGTCGCGGCCGCCTCGAGGTCGTCGGGTCCCGGGAATGCCGTTGCGTCGGCGGAAGTGGCCACGGTGGGCGTGCTCCTCGTGCGTCGATCGATGGATGGTCGGCATCGTCGTCGCGCTGTGCACGCCGACCCAACGGGCCGGCGGACACCTCCGGCGCCGACGATGACTCCCGTCGAGGGTAGTCGACTACCGCGGGGCGCTGACCTGCAGGGAGGCGTCGTCACCGGGAAACCCTGGCGCTGCCGTCGGACGACCGGCGGGAACCGCGAGGCAACGCGAGCAGGTGGCACAGGCAAGGCCCATGATCAGCCACCACACACCGTCGCCGGTCAGACCGCCGCGCGCGAGCATCAGCACTGCCACGCCGAGCCCGGCCAGCGCCGTCAGCAGGGCCGCGTTCCGCACCGGTCCGCTGCGCCGGGCGACCGGTTCGTCCCACCACGGCAGGGACCGGTTCTCGAGTGGGGACAGGATCGCGACCACCGGGACCATGCCCGCGAGGAGCAACACGGTCTGCGCCCCGACGATCATCGGGAAGGACGCCGCGCCGACGTCGGCGCGGTCGATGCCGGCCGCGGCGCACAGACCGATGATCGCCGCGAGCACCGGCAGATGCCAGAGATACAGCGTCATCGCGCCCCGGTTGCCCAGCACCACCCACCACCAGACGCGCGGACGGTCGGCCACGACCGCGAGGAACCGGCGCACCGCGATCGCGCCCGCGCACAACACGATCGCGTGGCCGGCGAGCAGCAGGCTCGGCGGACTCATGTTGGACAGGTGCTGGCCCGGAACCGTCACGAGGGAGACCTCGTAGGGTCCCCACGTGACGAGGACGAGGTCGGCTGCCAGCGCACCGGCGGCCGCGAGGACGGCGGGCCCGGGCCGCAGGATCTTCTTGGCGTACGCGACCCCGAGGACCGCGGGGATCGTCCACACGGCGAGGAAGTTCAGGTAGCCGAGCGCTGCGGGGCCGTCCGTCAGTCGGACGGCGTCGACGATCGCCGTGCTCCCCCAACACACCGCCAGGGCGGCCAGCACACCACCGACGGACCGGAGTCGCTGCAGGAACGGGACCACCGCCAGCACGAGCAGGTAGGCGCCGAGGAACCACAGCAACTGCACCCCGAGACGCGCGACCACGTCGGCCGCCGCCGTGGCACCGGTGCCGGACAGGACGGCGTACACGGCCGCGACGGCACCGAGGTACCAGAACACCGGGCGCATCAACCGTTGCGTTCGGGCGACGAGCCACTGCCCGGCGGTCGGTGTGTCACCGTCGCCGCGCGAGGTCCAGCCGCGGGTCGCCGCGGCTGCACCTGCGAAGAAGAACAGCGGCAGCACCTGCAGCAGCCAGGTCGCCGGCTGCAGTGCGGGCACGTCGCCGAGCGTGTTGCCGAGATGAACCGAGTCGTCGGTCACGTCGACGGTGAGCATGATCGAGTGGCCGGCGACCACGACCGCCAGCGACATGATGCGGATCAGGTCGATGACGCGGTCGCGGTCCCCGGTGAGGGCGGCGAGTTCACGAGGCGTGGGCAGGCCGGTCGACGCCGGCCGTCCCGAGTCGATGCTGAGCATGGCGTCGAGTCTCGGCCGCGGCGACCGGCACGGCCTGAGGGAAACTACTCGCTCGGGGTCGGCAATCCCCGCATCCGCGAACGCGCAACCGGCCCGCCCGGGCCGCGACCCTACTTGCCGAAGCCGGCTCGCTTGAGCGCGTCGGCCATCGCCCCGCTGGGTGCCGGGCGTCGATCGTTCCGGTTCCCGCCTCGGTTGCCCTGACCCTGAGCGCCCCGGCCCTGGCCGCCCGGGTTGCCCCGTCCGCCGCCACGCTGCTCGTTCCTCCGCGGCTGATTGCCGCCGCCACGAGCACTGTCCTCCCGCCCTTGCCCGCGAGGCGCGCGGGAGGGTTTGCCGTCACTGCCCGGTTCGTCGTCGAGCCGCAGCGACAACCCGATGCGTTTGCGGTCGATGTCGACGTCCATGACCTTGACCTTCACGATGTCGCCGGACTTGACGACCTCGTGGGGGTCGGAGACGAAGCGGTGTGCCATCGCCGAGACGTGGACGAGGCCGTCCTGGTGCACGCCGACGTCGACGAACGCGCCGAAGGCGGCCACGTTGGTGACCTGACCTTCGAGGACCATCCCCGGGGTCAGGTCGGAGACCTTCTCGATGCCCGTGGCAAACGTCGCGGTCTTGAACTCCGGCCGCGGGTCGCGCCCGGGCTTGTCGAGTTCGGAGATGATGTCGATGACGGTCGGACGACCGAACGTCTCGTCGACGAATTCCTCGGGCCGCAACTTGGTGAGGGTCGCGGTGTCGCCGATCAGCGACCGGACATCGGTGCCCACCTTCTGGAGGATGCGCGTGACGACCGGGTACGCCTCCGGGTGCACGCTCGACGCGTCGAGCGGATTGTCGCCGTCGGCGATGCGCAGGAAGCCGGCGCACTGCTCGAATGCCTTGGGGCCGAGCCTGGGCACCGCGGTGATCTGCTTGCGATCCCGGAACGCACCATTGGTGTCACGATGCGCGACAATCGATTCCGCGAGGCCCGCGGTGATGCCGGACACGCGGGACAGCAGCGGCACCGACGCGGTGTTCACGTCGACGCCGACCGCGTTCACCGCGTCTTCGACGACCGCCCCGAGTGAGCGCGCGAGCAGGGTCTCGGAGATGTCGTGCTGGTACTGCCCCACCCCGATCGACTTCGGATCGATCTTCACGAGCTCGGCGAGCGGATCCTGCAACCGGCGGGCGATCGAGACCGCGCCGCGGATGGAGACGTCGAGGTCCGGCAATTCCTTCGACGCGTACGCCGACGCCGAGTACACCGAGGCACCCGCCTCGGACACGACGACGCTCGTCGGCGGCTTCTTGCCGGCCTCCTTGATCGCCGACAGGAGTTCGCCGGCGAGCGCGTCGGTCTCGCGTGAGGCGGTGCCGTTGCCGATGGCGATGAGCTCGACGCCGTGCTTCTCGACGAGTGCGCCGAGCACGGCGAGCGAACCGGACTTGTCGCGCCGGGGCTCGTGCGGATAGATCGTTGCGTGGTCGACGACCCTGCCGGTCGCGTTCACCACTGCGACCTTCACGCCGGTGCGCAGACCGGGGTCGAGCCCCATCGTCGTACGGGACCCGGCGGGCGCGGCCAGCAGGAGGTCCTTGAGGTTCGTCGCGAACACCGCCACCGCGTCGGCCTCGGCGGCCTGACGCAGCCGCATCCGGACGTCGAGGGACAGCCCGACGAACAGCTTGGTACGCCATGCCCAGCGCACCGTGTCGGTGAGCCAGCGGTCGGCCGGACGCCCTTGATCGGCGATGCCGAACCGGGCGGCGATCCGCTGCTCGTACGGTCCGGGGCCGGCGGGCCGGTCGGCCGCTGCCGGATCGGCGTCGAGGGTGACCGACAGGATCTCCTCGCGCTCGCCGCGCAGCACGGCCAGCACCCGGTGCGACGGCAGCGAGGTGAACGGCTCGGAGAACTCGAAATAGCCGGCGAACTTGGCGCCGGCCGACTCCTTGCCGTCCCGAACCGTTGTGCGCAGCACTCCGGTCTGCCACATCAGCTCACGGAGTTCGCCGACGAGGTCGGCGTCTTCGGCGAACCGCTCCACGGCGATCGCGCGGGCGCCGTCGAGCTGCTCGGCGGTGAAGGTCGCCGGGTCCGTCGTCGGGTCCGAGAGCAGTGCATCGGCCACCGGCTCGTGTCCGGCCTCGCGTGCGATCTGGGCCTTGGTGCGGCGCTTCGGCTTGTAGGGCAGGTAGATGTCCTCCAGGCGCGCCTTGGTGTCGGCCTCGAGGATGCGCGCATCGAGTGCGGCGTCGAGTTTGCCCTGCGCGGCGATGGATTCGCGGACGGCCTGGCGTCGGGCCTCGAGGTCGCGCAGGTAACCGAGACGCTCGTCGAGGGTACGCAGTTGCGCGTCGTCGAGGCCGCCGGTGGCCTCTTTGCGGTATCGGGCGACGAACGGAACCGTCGATCCGCCGTCCAGCAACTCGATCGCCGATCGCACCTGACCGGCGCCCACCCCGAGTTCGGTCGCGATCGCCGAGGCGATGCGGGAGTTCACGACCGCGGGATCGGGCGCGGGCACCGTCTGGGGTGCAGCGGCCGGCGAGCCGGGGGTCGCGGGTGCGGGTTCGGGCGCGGAGTCGGGTGACACAGTTTCTGACACGATCGCCGACCCTACCGGCCGACTCGGACAGCGGTCAGACGCGACCCGCCGCGCCGTGGACACGGGCGCTCTCGTACAGACAGATGGCCGCCGCGGCAGCGACATTCAGGCTCTCGGCGCGGCCACGGATGGGGATGGACACGCGGTGGTCGGCGGAGCGTTGCACCTCGACCGACAGGCCGTGCGCCTCGTTGCCGAAGAGCCATGCGACGCGGCCGGAGAGGATGTCGCCCGCCGCGTCCAGGGCGACCTCGCCATCGGCCGCGGTCGCCAACAGGCTGATGCCGGACCCCCGGATGGCGTCGAGGGCGTCGTCGACGGCGCGCTCACGCACCACGGGCACCGTGAACACGCTTCCCGCGCTCGCACGGACGCACTTGCCGTTGTGGGGGTCGACGGCATCGCCGAGCAGGATCACCGCGTCGGCGCCCATCGCGTCGGCGCAGCGGATGAGCGTGCCCGCGTTCCCGGGCTCCCGCGGCTCGACCGCGATCGCGAGGAGTCGCGGCCCGGCGGTGAGGACGGCGTCGAGCGGCACGACGAGCAACGGGCAGATCGCGAAGATGCCCGCGGGCGTGGACGTCTCGGCCAGCTTCGACGCGGCGCGGCCGGTGATCACCGACACCGGGACGCCGGCCGCCGCGGCGGTCTCGACGAGATCGCGGTGACGGAACTGCTCCTCGTCGGCGACCAGGAGCGTCTCGATCCGGCCGACGGTGAGCGCCGACGCGACTGCATTCGCCCCTTCGGCGAGGAAGCGGCCCTGCTCGCGCCGCTCGGCGGCGCGATGCAGCTTCGCATACGACACGACCCGCGAGGATCGCTCGGACAGCACCTCCGTCATCGGAGGTTCGTCCGCGCGACTCGCGGGTCGTGGGTGCTGGTGCGCAATCAG
Source organism: Gordonia sp. SCSIO 19800 (assembly GCF_018132775.1). NCBI lineage: Bacteria > Bacillati > Actinomycetota > Actinomycetes > Mycobacteriales > Gordoniaceae > Gordonia > Gordonia sp. SCSIO 19800. Next base: position 22,585 of record NZ_JAGRQM010000030.1, read on the forward strand.
GCAGCCGGCGCGTTGACGTCGGCCGGCAGTGCCTTGCGGGCGACCTCGACGAGACCGGTGAAGGCCTCGGGATCGGTCACGGCGATGTCGGCGAGCACCTTGCGGTCGACCTCGACACCCGCGGCCTTGAGGCCCTGGATGAGTCGGTTGTAGGTGATGTCGTTGGCGCGGGCCGCGGCGTTGATACGCGAGATCCACAGCTTGCGGAACTCACCCTTGCGCGCGCGACGGTCGCGGTAGGCGTAGTTCAGCGAGTGGAGCTGCTGCTCCTTCGCCTTGCGGTAGAGGCGCGACCGCTGTCCGCGGTAGCCCTTGGATGCCTCGAGGGTGGACCGACGCTTCTTCTGGGCGTTGACGGCCCTTTTCACGCGTGCCATGTGTTAGATCCTTTTGCTTGTCAGATGTCTGGGGTCGCTGGCGTCAGCGGTTGAGCAGTCGCTTGATGCGCGGGGCGTCGTTCTCGCTGACGACGGTGGTGCCGTCGAGACGACGGGTGCGCCGGGACGACTTGTGCTCGAGCAGGTGGCGGCGGTTGGCCTTCTGGCGGACGATCTTTCCGCTGCCGGTCACCTTGAAGCGCTTCGCGGTGCCCCTGTGGGTCTTGCTCTTCGGCATGTTCTTCCTTTTCTCGGGCGAACTCGGGCACCGGACCCGGCGAGGTCCGGTGTGTACCCGTATTCGCGTGTCGTGATCTCGGCCGGAGCGGTTCGGACTCTCGTCCGGCCGATCGACTCAGTTCTCGTCCGCTCAGTGCTCGCGGATCAGCTCGCGTCAGGGGCGGCCTTCGGGCCACCGGAACGCTCACGGCTCTCTTGCGCCTTCTGGCGGGTCTTCGCACCCTTGTGCGGCGCGAGGACCATCGTCATGTTGCGGCCGTCCTGCTTGGCCGAGGTCTCGACGAAGCCGTAGTCGGCGACATCGTTGCCCAGGCGCTGCAGCAGTCGGTAGCCGAGCTCGGGGCGCGACTGCTCGCGGCCGCGGAACATGATGGTGACCTTCACCTTGGATCCCGCTTCGAGGAACCGGATGACGTGACCCTTCTTGGTCTCGTAATCGTGGTCGTCGATCTTGGGACGGAGCTTCTGCTCCTTGATCACGGTCATCTGCTGGTTGCGACGCGATTCGCGCTGCTTCTGGGCCGCTTCGTACTTGAACTTGCCGTAGTCCATGATCTTGCAGACCGGCGGACGGGCGTCCGGGGCCACCTCGACCAGGTCGAGATCGGCCTCGTAGGCCAAGCGAAGCGCATCTTCAACACGCACGATGCCCACCTGCTCCGAGTTGGGTCCGACGAGTCGGACCTCAGGGACGCGGATGCGCTCGTTGATGCGGGTCTCAGTGCTGATGGGGCCTCCTTGTTCAATCCTGCAGTGGTAACCGTCGCGTCGTGGCGAGGGACGTATGCAAGAGAACCTGCGGGACACCTCAGCAAGGAAGCCCCGGGACTGATGTCCGCGGGGCTCCGATACCGACCGGTTCGTCCACGCGTGCCAGTGCTGACACACGCTGCCGAAGACGTACAGCTCAGCATCCAGAGATGCGATCTGCGACGATCGGCGTGAACCGGACCGTGCAACTGCGAGAACCTCGCGTCGAACGGTGGGAGCGGAACTCCACTTACGACCCCGGCGCATACCAGGGCGGTCGTGCTATGGGAGTCTAACAGCCATGGCCGAGAACTCCTATTCGTCACCTGCACCGTTACCCCCGGAGGGTGCGACGGGCGATGGCGCCGACCTGGGAGATGCGGCGCACACCGATCCCGACAACGTCCGTGACCTGGGCGATATTCCGGCCATCGAGGTCATCACCCGATCCATCGTCATGCTGATGAGCGCGGCGGCCGAGAAGCTCGGCCTGGCCGAGGGGACCCCGGCCGACCGGATCGACCTGCCCGAGGCCCGCACCCTGATCACCGCCCTGGCCGGCATCGTCGACGCGTCGAAAGCCGATCTCGGCATCCACGCCGCACCGATCCGCGACGGCCTGAAGGGCCTGCAGCTGGCGTTCCGGGAGGCAAGTGCATACCCGGACGAACCCGGCGAGGGCCCGGGCGAGAAGTACACCGGCCCGGTTCGCGCGCCTCGGCGGTAGTGGCCTCGACACGCGGCGGCCTCGCTCCGCTCGGCCGGCGCTACTCGACCAGCGGAGGGCCTACGCTGGACCCATGACGAATGCCGAGGAGCCCGGACGGTCCGACGAGATCATCGATGCGGAGATCGTGCCGACCGGCCCGGTGCCCGGAGCGGTTCCCGATCCGAATTACTCCGACAGCGGCGTCCCGACCTTCGACTTCGTGCGCGACAAGATCGAGAACCGCATCACCACCGCGATCGGGTCGCAGGAGCTGGCGGAGGCGAGCGCCGAGGGCCAGTCCGTCGACGAGATGATGCGCAAACGCGACGAGGCCGCGAAGAAGCGACTCGAGGAGATCCGCAAGTCGATGGGTTCGTAGCACACTCCCCCGCCGCGCATTCCCCCTCAGAACACGCGAATCGCCACTTCCGTTGACGCGCGCCACTCGCAAACCAGCGCTGCTGCAACGGTAGTGGCGATTTGCGTTCGGCGACTCAGCCGACCGACGCCACAGCGTGGTCGATGTCCACGATCTCGGCGAGGAATTTGCCGGTGTGGCTGCCCGGGGTCGCGGCGATGTCCTCCGGAGTACCTTCGCCGACCACGGTTCCACCACCCGCGCCACCCTCGGGTCCCATGTCGATGACCCAGTCGGCGGTCTTGATGACATCGAGGTTGTGCTCGATCACGATGACCGTGTTGCCCTTGTCGACCAGACCGTTGATCACGGCGAGCAGCTTCTTGATGTCCTCGAAGTGCAGACCGGTGGTCGGCTCGTCGAGGATGTAGACCGTCCGGCCCATCGACCGCTTCTGCAATTCGGCCGCCAGCTTCACGCGCTGTGCCTCACCGCCGGACAGCGTCGGCGCCGGCTGCCCGAGCCGGACATAGCCCAGACCGACGTCGACGAGTGTCTTCAGGTAGCGATGGATCGAGGTGACGGGCTCGAAGAAGTCGGCGGCCTCCTCGATCGGCATGTCGAGCACCTCGGAGATGGTCTTGCCCTTGTAGTGCACCTCGAGGGTCTCGCGGTTGTACCGCGCGCCGTGGCAGACCTCGCACGGGACGTACACATCCGGCAGGAAGTTCATCTCGATCTTGATCGTGCCCTCACCGGTGCACGCCTCACAGCGGCCGCCCTTGACGTTGAACGAGAACCGGCCCGGTTGATAGCCGCGCACCTTCGCCTCGGTCGTCGCCGCGAACAACGTGCGGATCTTGTCGAAGACACCGGTGTAGGTGGCCGGGTTCGACCGCGGGGTGCGCCCGATCGGCGACTGGTCGACCTGCACGAGCTTGTCCAGGTTGTCCAGACCCTTGATGCGGGTGTGACGCCCGGGCACCTGACGCGCGCCGTTGAGCTTGTTGGCGAGCACGGTGGCCAGGATGTCGTTGACGAGCGTCGACTTGCCCGACCCCGAGACACCGGTGACCGCGGTCATCACACCGAGCGGGAACGACACGTCGATGCCACGGAGGTTGTGTTCCCGCGCACCGACGACCGTCAGCTGGCGCTTGCGATCGATCGGCCGTCGGATGTCCGGCACCGGCAGGGTGTCGCGACCGGCGAGGTACGCACCGGTCAGCGATTTCCGGTTCTTCAGTAGGTCCTTGTAACTGCCGCTGTGCACCACGTGTCCGCCGTGCTCCCCGGCACGGGGCCCGATGTCGACGATCCAATCGGCGGCGCGGATGGTGTCCTCGTCGTGTTCGACGACGATCAGTGTGTTGCCCAGATCCCGAAGACGGGTCAGCGTGTCGATGAGTCGACGGTTGTCGCGCTGGTGCAGACCGATCGACGGCTCGTCGAGGACGTAGAGCACGCCCGCAAGACCCGAACCGATCTGGGTGGCCAGGCGGATGCGCTGCGCCTCACCACCCGACAGCGAACCCGCGGCGCGCTCGAGCGACAGGTACTCGAGTCCGACGTCGAGCAGGAAGCGGATGCGGGCCTGGACCTCCTTGAGGACCCGTCCCGCGATCGCGGCCTGCCGGGAGTCGAGCCGCAGTTGGTCGAGGAAGTCGGCGCAGTCGGCGACCGACAGGTCACACACCTCGGCGATCGACTTCGGCCCGAACTCCGGGTGGTCGAGCGTGACGGCGAGGATCTCGGGGCGTAGGCGCGCGCCCTGGCAGGCAGGACACGGCACGTCCCGCATGTAACCCTCGTACCGCTCTTTCATCTGCTCGGACTCGGTCTGGTCCATGCGGCGCGCGAGGAACGAGAGCACGCCCTCGAACTCGGTGTAGTACGAGCGGGTGCGGCCGTACCGGTTGCGGAACTTGACGTGGACCTGGTGGTCACTGCCGTTGAGCAGGGCCCTGCGCGCCTTGATCGGCAGCTTCTTCCAGGGCGTGTTGATGTCGAACTTCATCTGATCGGCCAGACCCGACATCAACCGGAGAAAGTAATCGGCGTTGTGGCCGGTCGACCACGGGGCGATCGCACCCTCGGCGAGCGACAACTCCGGGTCGGGCACGACGAGCTCCTCGTCGACCTCCTTGCGGATGCCGAGCCCGTCGCATTCCGGGCACGCGCCGTACGGCGAGTTGAACGAGAACGACCGCGGTTCGAGGTCGTCGATCGCGATCGGATGCGCATTCGGGCAGGCCATCCGCTCCGAGAAGCGGCGCTCGCGTTCCGGGTCGTCCTCCTCGAGGTCGACGAAGTCGAGCACGATGATGCCGTCGGCCAGACGCAGACCGGTCTCGACCGAATCCGTCAGACGCTGCTTGGCACTGGGCTTGACCACGAGGCGGTCCACGACCACCTCGATGTCGTGCTTCTCCTGCTTCTTCAGCTTCGGCGGATCGGTCAGCTGATGGACGACGCCGTCGATGCGGGCGCGGGAGAAACCTTGCGTCTGGAGCTCGGCGAAGAGGTCGACGAACTCGCCCTTCCGCGTGCGCACGACCGGAGCGAGCACCTGGAACCGCGTGCCCTCGTCCATCGCGAGCACCTGGTCCACGATCTGCTGGGGTGTCTGCTTGGCGATGGGCTCGCCGCAGATCGGGCAGTGCGCCTTGCCGGCGCGGGCGTAGAGGAGACGGAGGTAGTCGTAGACCTCGGTGATGGTGCCGACGGTCGACCGGGGATTGCGGTTGGTCGACTTTTGATCGATGGACACCGCGGGCGAGAGGCCCTCGATGAAGTCCACATCAGGCTTGTCCATCTGCCCGAGGAACTGCCTCGCGTAGGCGGACAGTGACTCGACGTAGCGCCGCTGCCCCTCTGCGAAGATCGTGTCGAAGGCGAGGGATGACTTGCCCGATCCCGACAACCCCGTGAAGACGATGAGGCTGTCCCGGGGCAGGTCGACATCGATGCCGCGCAGATTGTGTTCGCGGGCACCTCGGACGATCAGACGATCAACCACTGCAGTCCTTACATTCTCGAGTCACAGGGCGCACAGACGGCGCACGGGCACAGTACCGACGGCCACCGACAGAAACGTCGCCATGCACTCGCCCCGGGGAGATTCGGAGTCCGACGACCGGGCGATCGGTCTCGCCGCCCGCGTGTCATCGCCGAACCAATGGTCCAGGATACGCGCGCCACGCCGGGTTTCATGGTCGCGACCGTCACATTCCGGGTGCCCGCTGGCATAGCCTGTCGGCATGACCTCCCCAGCGACACCGATCAGCGACGACTACACCGGCGACCTCTCCGAGTCGAAGACCCCGCAGCGCCGCACGCTGTCGTCGGCCACCATCGTCAAGCTGTCCGTCGGCCCGATGGACAACAACGTCTACCTGGTGACCTCGCGTGCGACGGGCGATCAGCTGATCATCGACGCGGCCAATGACGCCGAGACGATCACCGAGGTCTTGTCCGCCGTCGAGGGCACACCGAAGCTCATCTTCACGACGCACCAGCATTTCGATCACTGGCAGGCCCTCGCCGCCGTCACCGAGTCCACCGGGGTGCCGACCGCGGCGGGGCGCCTCGACGCCGGTGAACTGCCCATCACCCCCGACCGCCTCGTCGACGACGGTGATGTCCTCGAGGTCGGCGACCTCACGTTCGAGGCCATCCACCTCGTCGGGCACACCCCGGGATCGATCGCTCTCGCACTCACCGACGTCGACGACAGCGGTCAGCGAACCGTGCACCTGTTCACCGGTGACTGCCTCTTCCCCGGCGGGATCGGCAAGACCTGGAAGCCGGAGGACTTCGACACCCTCCTCGAGGACGTCTCGACGAAGCTGTTCGACCGCTTCGACGACTCGACCGTCGTCTACCCCGGCCACGGCAAGGACACGACCCTGGGCGCCGAGCGCGGGTCACTCCCCGAATGGCGTGAGCGCCGCTGGTGATACGGAGGCGGGCGACGCCGGTCGACTCCCGAGTGTTTGGTCTCCGTCGCGGGCGGTTACCTGTTCCTCGGATCGTTCGGCGAGTCGTGACCCGCGATGCCCCGTAGGTACGCAAACCGGTCACGGCACGCCGAGTGACCTGCAGATTCGTTGTGACAGGGTAGCGTTGAACGGGCCAGAAACGCGCTTCACCCGACGGATCTCGATAGCCAAACCCGACTGAAGAAGGTTGTGACCGATGATTCTCCGCCGTATAGCCCGTCCGCTCCTCGCCTCGGCGTTCGTCGCCAGCGGCGTGGACGCCATCCGGAGCCCCAAACCGATCGCGCAGTCCGCCGAGCCGGTCGTGGACAAGGCCCGGTCGTCGCTCCCGCCCGAGGTGGCCGGCCGGATCCCGGAGAACACCGAGACCCTGGTGCAGATCAACGCCGCCGCCCAGATCGGCGGCGGAATCCTGCTCGCCACCGGCAAGTTCCCGCGCGTCGCGTCCGTCGTCCTGGCCGGCACCCTGATCCCGACGACCGCAGCCGGCACCGACTTCTGGAACGAGGCGGACCCGGTCAAGAAGGAAGCCCAGCGCAACGCGTTCATCAAGAACGTCGGCCTGCTCGGCGGAGTCCTGTTGGCGGCGGTCGACACCGAGGGCAAGCCGTCGCTCGCGTGGCGCGGCCGTCAGAAGGCATCCGCTGTGGCCGCGGCGCTGCCGATCGGTGCCGCCGCCGGGTCGTCGACCTGGGAGCACCTCGTCGAGCGCACCCACGACGGCGCCGAGATCGTTTCCGAGCGGTCCGCCGACGCCGCGGCGAAGTTCCGCGAGCACGCACCCGAGATCGCCGAAGCCGCGCAGAAGCGCTCCCTCGAGTTGGCCGGAAAGGCCGCCGAGACCGCCTCCGATGTCGCGGATCGCATCAAGGACCGCGCCCCGGTCGTCGCCGACGCGGCTCTCCACCGGTCGTCGGAGCTCGCCGACACGGCGCTCGCGCGTTCGTCTGATCTCGCCGAGACGGCACGCAAGCGGGGCCCGAAGCTCGTGAAGGAAGCGCAGAAGCGGGCCGAGAAGGCCCAGAAGCAGGCCGCGAAGGCGCAGAAGCAGGCGAAGAAGAAGGCTCCGAAGATCGCCGATTCGGCCCGCGACCGTGCGTCCGATCTCGCCGACACCGCCCGCAAGCGCGCACCGGAGTTCGCCGACGTGGCACGCGATCGGTCGGCCGAACTCGCCGACGTCGCCCGCGCACGGTCGGCCGAGCTCGCCGAGACCGCACGCCAGCTCGCCGCAGCTGCCGAGGACTCCGCCGAGCAGAGTCGCAAGCGTCTGCGCAAGGCACGTCGCTGATCCCTCGGGGTCTCCACGCGCACGAGCAACAGATACGAGCACGACCCTGAGCACAACCGATCTCACGACCACGGACGCGGAGCACCCGCCAGCGGATTATCCCTGGGTGCCCGCGTCCGCGGCGCTGAGAGAGGCATCGCTGCACGAGATGACGCTCGCGGGTCCACCGTTCGGGACGGTCCCGTCGGCCGGCTCGCGGCTCGTGATCGCAGTCGGGTCGAATGCCGCCCCCGACGTTCTACGTCGCAAGCTCGCCCACGTTCCGTCGACGGACCGGATCTGCCTCCGCACGGTCCGCGTCACGAACATCACAGTCGGCCATTCCGCCCATGTCGCGGCCCGGGGATACATCCCAGCCGCGCCGATCTTGGCAGGTGAGGCCGCGATCACGACGACCGCGGCCTGGCTGGGTCCCACCCACATCGATGCTCTCGACGCCACCGAACCCAACTATCATCGACAGACAGTGACTACGCGCGACCACCCCGTTCTCGGCCGTCCCAGTCCCCTCCTTCCGGACGAGTGGACCCCGCCTGCGACCTTCGACCTGTACGTGTCCCGGCACGGCGTCCTCGCCGACCCGGTCACCGGTAACCCCGTCCCCTTCTGTGCACAGACCGACGTTCTCGAGTGGCTGTCCCGCCGACTCGACGACGAGACACTCGCCGACCCGGCGTCGCAGGTCTGCCGCCGCTTGTCCGCCGACCCCCGCGCGATGACCGCCCGCATCCGGGCCGCCGGACTGGCCCGGTCCCACGGGTCCCGCGCACCGCTGTCGATCGGGGACGGCCGATGACCGCCCTCTCGCCGGACACCGACCCCCGCGTGGACGAGGAACAGCGGCACCTCGACCGCGTGTACGGCAGGCTGGACCGGATGCGGCGGACCACGCAGCGTCGGTTGTCGTCGACGCTCTCCGAACGCGGCGGCACACCGCAGGCGCTGTCCGAACGCGAGTCCTACGAGCGGATGTACAACGAGGATCTCGCCAAATTCGATGCCGCCGAACACAATCTGTATTTCGGTCGTCTCGACCTCGAGGACGGCGAGATCCGACGTATCGGACGCATCGGTGTCCTCGACGACGGTTTCGCCGACGACGGCGAACTCGACGCCACCGCCACCGACGCCACCCTGCTGCTGGACTGGCGCGCGCCCCTGGCCCGGCCGTTCTATCTGGCGACGCCCGCCGCACCCGAGGACGTCGCGCGCCGTCGCCACATCCGGACCCGCAGCCGCAAGGTCCGCGGGGTGAGCGACGAGTCCCTGACCGCAGGCGATGCGCTGCTCGACGACTTCGGACACGGCGACGTCGTCAACGAGTCGGCTCTTGTCGCGGCCCTCAACGCCGCCCGCACCGGCGAGATGACCGACATCGTCGAGACGATCCAGCGCGAGCAGGACCTGATCATCCGGTCGACGCATCGCGGGGTCACCGTCATCCAGGGCGGCCCCGGTACCGGCAAGACCGCCGTGGCGCTGCACCGAGCCGCCTACCTGCTCTACACACATCGCGAGAACCTCTCGCGCAGCGGCATCCTCATCATCGGACCCAACGACGACTTCCTGAACTACATCGGCCAGGTGCTGCCCTCGCTGGGCGAGTCCGGCGTGCTCCTCTCGACCATCGGGGACCTGTTCCCCGGCGTCCGCGCGGGCACCGCCGACCCGCGGACGACCGCCGCGGTCAAGGGCGGGCTGCGCATGGTCGACGTCCTCAAGCGGGCGGTGCGCGCCCAGCAGTCGCTGCCGTCTCGTCCCGAGGCGGTCGATTTCGACAGCTACACCGTCGAGATCGACTCGGCTCTGGTCAAGGCCGCACGCGCCAAGGCCCGCGCGACTCGACGCGCCCACAACCTCTCGCAGAACGCTTTCCTGAAGGCGGGTCTCGCCGAACTCGCGGCGCGGCACGCGGCGACCATCGGATCGAGCCTGCTCGACGGTTCGCAGTTGCTCAGCCCCGCCGACATCGCCGACATCCGCGACGACATGAGCCGCGATCTCGACATCCGTGCCGCGTTGCTGCGGTACTGGCCGACGCTGACCCCGCAGGCCCTGCTTCGCGACCTGCTCGGCGACGAACGCGCGATTCGCAAGGCCACCCCGGGTTGGACGGACGCCGATCGTGCTGCGCTGCACCGTCCGTCGCGCCCGGCCACGACGTCGGGTGCGGACTTCTCGCCTGCCGACGTCCCATTGCTGGACGAACTCGCCGAGCTGATCGGTTACGGCACCGAGGACGCGGAGCGGGCCGAACGCGCACGCTGGCGTCGCCAGTTGGCCGAGGCGCAGGACGCACTGGACATCCTGACCGGCTCGGCGCCGCAGGACCTCGAGGACGAACTCGATCCCGAGATCCTGATGGCCTACGACCTGATCGACGCAGAACAGCTCGCGTCCCGCCAGACCGAGACACGACGCGCCACGACGGCCGAACGTGCCTACGGCGACCGCACCTGGACGTTCGGCCACGTCATCGTCGACGAGGCCCAAGAGCTCTCCGCCATGTCCTGGCGGATGGTGATGCGACGCATCCCGAATCGGTGGATGACGATCATCGGCGACACCGCTCAGACATCCGACGAGGCGGGCACGCGCTCGTGGGGCGAGGTCCTGGAGCCGTATGTCGCGAAGCGCTGGCAGTTCAAGGAGCTGTCGGTCAACTACCGGACCCCGAGCGAGATCATGGAGTACGCCGCGCGCGTCCTCGACGAGATCGGCAACGGCGAGAAGGCACCGACCTCGTTGCGCAGCAACGGCATCGAGCCGGTGGCGCTGCGGGCGGACGACGACTCCCCGGAGAGCATCGCCGACGCCGTCCTCCGCGCCGTCGGGCTCGCCGAACCCGACGGCCTCACCGCCGTCGTGGTGCCCGATCACCTGCACGACGCGATCGACGCGGCGCTGGCGCCGGATCGCTCCACGCTCTCGGACCGGGAACCACCCCGGGTGTACACGGTGCGGAGCTGTAAGGGCCTGGAGTTCGACACGACCATCGTCGTCGAGCCCGCTGCGATCATCGACCAGTCACCACGCGGGCTCAGCGACCTGTACGTCGCCCTCACCCGGGCGACCCAGCGACTCGTCGTCGTCCATCGGGACGACCTCCCCGACGCCCTTGCGGATCTCCCGGCCGGCTGAGGGCGCGCGATCCCCGCTCCGCTCCCGGTTGATGCGAGCGCGAGCCCACCCCGCTCCCTGTCATGCGAGCGCGAGCCCACCCCCGCTCCCTGTCATGCGAGCGCGAGCCCACCCCGCTCCCTGTCATGCGAGCGCGAGCCCACCCCGCTCCCTGTCATGCGAGCGCGAGCCCACCCCCGCTCCCTGAGGAGCGAGCTTGCGAGCGTCACGAAGGGTCTTGGCGAGACGGGTTGCGAAGACCCTTCGTGACGCGCCCTCCGCAAGCTCCGGGCGCTCCTCAGGGAGCGGGGGTTGGCCGCGCCCTCCGCAAGCCCCGGGCGCTCCTCCGGGAGCGGGGGTCGGCCGCGCCCTCCGCAAGCTCCGGCCTACTCAGGGAGCGGGTGGGGGCCGTCGCTTGCGCGCCGCGACTCGGCCTCGCGGATCGCCGCGTCGATCCGCGGTCCGATCACCTCGAGCGCGTCGGTACCGACGATCCCGAGGTGATCGGCATCGACGTCGACACGGGTGACCCGCCCGCCGAGGAACGATGTCCAGCGTCCGGCGGTGCTGTCCGGGTCGGCCTCCCCCGCCGCCGCGACGACGAGCATCGCGTCGCCGTCGTAGGTTCGGGGCCGATGGTCGACGGTGCGTCGGGCCGACGTCGCCATCCGTTGGAGCATGCGGTCGAACGCGGGTCCGTCGAGGAGTCCGAGTCCGACGACCCGCTCGCGGACCGCCGCCGCCATCGCGGCCGGATCGTCGGAGGCGGTCACCGCGTCGACGTCGATGACCGCTCGCCACCCGCCGAGCAGGTCCGCGACCGTGGCTCGCGCATCTTCCGCGGACACCTCGGCGCGCGCCGGCGCCCCGTCGGTCTCGAGTCCACCGCCGGTCTCGAGTTCGTCACCGGTCGCGGGATAGCTGTCGAGGAGGCCGAGGAACCCGACTTCGACACCCTGCGAACGCAATTCGGCCGCCATCTCCTGGGCGATGAGCCCGCCGAGGGACCAGCCGACGAGGTGGTAGGGCCCCTGCGGGACGATCGCCCGGATCTCGGCCACATACCGCGCGGCGAGTTCGCGGATCGACGTGGCGGCCGTGTCGCCGGCCACCACGAAGGGGTCCTGCAGACCAAAGACCGGCCGGTCGTCGAGATACGGTGTGAGACCAGCGAACAGCCACGCCAACCCATCGGCGGGGTGGACGCAGAAGACCGGTTCGCGGCTGCCGTCCGCCCGTAGCGGCACGACGACCTGGCCCCGCGTGGCGGCGGTGTCGGCTGAGTCCTCGTGCGTCGCCTGAGCAGCGAGCCGGGCGCCGAGATCGCGCGGTGTGGGTCCGGCGAAGATCCATGCGACCTCGACGGGCAGTCCGGTCCGTCGCCGCAGCAGCGACACCAGCCGAACCGCCGACAGCGAGGTCCCGCCGAGGTCGAAGAAACCCTGGTCCGCGTCGGTCACCGCAGTCCCGGTGATCTCCGACATCGCTTCGGCGACCGTCACTTCCCAGCGGCCGGTCGGGGCCGCGGGCTCGGCGTCCTCGCGTCCCCCACCGGCTGAGTTCATGAGCGACGCGACCTCGCGGCGTCCGGGTCGCCCGTCCGCGCCGACCGGGATGGCGTCGACGACGCTGATCACCGTCGGAATACAGTGTGCGGGCAGCACTCTCGACAGCTCGCGTCGGAGGTCGAGGGCGCCGGGGCCGTCGTTGTCGACCACGACCCAGGCCCCCACCTCGACTCCGTCATCCGTCGGCTGACCGTCGGACGCCGACGCCACGACCGCCGCAGTGACGACGCCCGCCACCGCGTTGAGTGCCGCCTCCACCGCATCGAGATCCACTCGCCGCCCGCCGATCCGGGGGTGACGCTCGACCGGCCCGAGGATCTCCGGTCGTGTCATCGAGGCGTCGACCCACCGCGCCCACATCCCCGTCGCGATCAGCGAACCGTCTCGCGCGCGCTCGTACAGCTCTCCCGGCACCCGTGGCGGCACCGCCCGGCCCGCGTCGTCGAGGATCAGCGACACACCGTCAACGGCACCGGCCAGATCGACCTCGTCCAGCACCGTGTCGATGTCACCGGTCACCGCATCGAGCATGCGTAGGAAGACGTCGCGTATCGACTCGATCGTCTCGATGTCGAACAGCGCTGCGGCGTAGTCGATCTCGCCGACCAACTCGACAGCCGTACCGACGGACCGCTCCGCGAGACCGAGGGTGAGGTCGAGCTTCGCCGGCGGCGGCCCCGGTTCGACGGCCACGACCTCGAGACCGTCCACGATGAGCGGCTCGGCGTCCGCGCCGATACCCGGCACCGTCGGTGTCCCGGACGACTCGCCGAGATAGTTGATCATGACCTGCACGAGCGGCGCGTGGGCGGTGGACCGGACCGGGGTGAGGTGCTCGACGAGGGTCTCGAACGGGATGTCGGCGTGCGCGAAGGCCGCGAGATCGGCGTCGCGGACCCGGCGGAGCAGGTCCTCGACCGTGTCCTCGGCGTGCACCGATGTGCGGAGCACCACGGTGTTGACGAACATCCCGATGAGCCCCGCCGTGGCCGCGTGCCCGCGACCGGAGATGGCGGCGCCGACGCTGATGTCCCGCACATCGGCCACACGGGCGAGTGCGGCGACGAAGGCGGCGTGACAGACCATGAACGGGGTCATCCCGTGCACGCGTGCGGTCGCCGCCACCGCTGCGCTGCGCTCCTCGCCGATCTCGAGGGGCAGCCGACCACCGGTGGGGTCGGCGATCGGCGGACGCGGACGGTCACCGGGGATCTCCAGTGCGGCCGGAACGTCGGCCAGCGTCTCGGTCCAGAACGAGTACTGCGCCGCCATCGGTGAGGTCGGGTCGTCGAGGTCCCCGAGCAGATCGCGTTGCCACAGCGCGTGATCGGCGTATGCGATCTCCGGTACCTCGATCGACCCGTCTTCGGGGCGTCGACCGTTGCGATACCCACCGAGGACCTCCGCGGCCAGGATCGCCAGGGACGCCGCATCGCCGGCGATGTGGTGCAGGACCAGCACGACCCGATGCACCGGCGGCGACGCACCCTCCGCTGATACCAGCGAAGTCACCACACGCAACGGCAGCTGCGTCGTCACGTCGAATCCCTCCGCGCACAACGTCATCGCGTCCTCGGGTGTCCCGGCCGATTCCCAGCGCAGTCGGGCCGCCGCCACCGAAGGATCGAGGATGTGCTGTAGCGGCACCCCGCCGTCGCCGAGCGGGTAGACGGTCCGCAGCGGTTCGTGTCGCGTCATCACAGCCGCGACCGCGGCGCGTAGTGCGTCGACATCGAGGAATCCCCGGATGTCGAACGCCATCGGCATGTTGTACGTCGGGGACGTCACGTCGAACTGGTTGATGAACCACAGTCGTTGTTGCGCATACGACAACGGGATGCGCTCGGGCCGGGGTCGTGCGACGAGCGGATGGTCGGAGACCCGATGACGCGTGACGAGTTGCGCGAGCTCGCGGACCGTCGGGGTGCGGAAGAGGTCGCGCACGTCGAGGTCGGTCCCGAGCTGCTCGCCGATCCGGGCGACGACCCGCATCGCGGCGAGCGAGTTGCCGCCCAGATCGAAGAACGGCGTCGTCACCGAGATCTCGTCGAGTCCCAGCACGTCGGCGACGACGACGGCCACCGCCCGTTCGACGGCGTCGGCGGGCGGCACCATCTCGACCGGCTCGCTCCGCGGCGCGGGTAGGGCCCGGCGGTCGAGTTTGCCGGTCGCGGTCACCGGGACCGAATCGAGGACCACCCACTGCGTCGGGTGCATGTACTGCGGCAATGCCTGCCGCAGATGCTCACGGATCGCGTCGAGATCGACTCGGCCGGCGAGGTATCCGACCAGTGCATCACCCGCCGGACCGCTCCGGACGGTGACCGCCGCGTGCGAGATGCCGTCGACGCGGGCGAGGACGGTCTCGATCTCCCCGAGCTCGATGCGCTGTCCTCGCAACTTCACCTGGAAGTCTGCCCGGCCGAGGTATTCGAGCGCACCGGAGGCGTTCCAGCGCACCAGGTCACCGGTCCGGTAGAGGCGGCCTCCGTGCGGGCCGGTGGGGTCGGCCACGAACCGTTCGGCGGTGAGGTCGGGCCGGGCGGCATAGCCGCGCGCCAGCTGATCGCCGCCGACGTACAGCTCGCCGACCACCCCGACCGGCGCCGGGCGCAACCCGTCGTCCAGCACCCACGTGGTGGTGTTCGCGTTCGGGCGCCCGATCGGCACGATCACGTCGCCGGGGGCGAAGCGGTAGGCCGTCACCTCGACGGCCGCCTCCGTCGGCCCGTAGAGATTGTCGAGGTCCGCCTGCGGCACGAGCGCCGCCATGGCCTCGGCGGTGGCGGCCGGCAGTGCCTCGCCCGACGCGTTGACACGCCGCAACGACGACAGTGCCGCGCGCCTCCGCGGGTGGTCGCCGATGTACTCGACGAACGCCGCCATCATCGACGGCACGAAGTGTACCGAGGTGACCCGATGCCGCTCGATCTCGGCGAGGACATGGGCCGGGTCGATGTGGCGGCCGTCCTCGACGATGACGAGGCGGGCCCCGGCCATCAGCGGTTCGAACAACTCGGGGACGGACACGTCGAAGGTGACCGGCGTCTTGAGCAGAACGGCATCGTCGGGACGCAGCGGGGAACGCACCGCCATCCATGCGAGTCGGTTGAGTACGGCGCCGTGACTGACCGTGACTCCCTTCGGCGTTCCGGTCGAGCCGGACGTGAACAACGTGTAGAGGGCGTTGCCCGGACGCGGGCGACGGAGTTCCGGCCGGGGACCCGAGCGGTCCTCCGGCGGGGCGTTTCCGTCGACGACGAGGGTCGGTACCGACAGACCGGACAGCGCGGACGGGGTCACATCAGCGGTCAGGATGACCGCGATCGACGCGGCGTCGACCATCGCGGCCACTCGTTCGGACGGAGTCGACGGGTCGATGCTGACATAGCTGCCGCCGGCCATCACCACCGCGTGGATCGCGAGCACCAGCTCCACCGACCGCGGGATACACACGCCCACGGCCACTTCCGGACCCACGCCGTGTGCGGACATCGTCTCGGCCAGAAGGGTGATCCGGTCCATGAACTCGCGGTAGGTCACGGATCGCGCACCGGCCACCAGGGCCGTCGACTCCGGTGAGCGTCGCGCGGCCGCCTCGATCGCATCGGTAACCGTCGACCACGGCACCGAGAGATCGGGGCCCACGACCAGTTCGGCGATCCGCGCGCGCTCGGACGCGTCGGTCAGGTCGATGGCACCGACAGCCATGTCGTCGGCACCGACGACCGCCTCGAGGACCCTGGTCAGGCGGGTGATCGCGGTGCGCGCGGTCCGCTCGTCGAACAGGTCGGTGGCATAAACGATCTCGACGTCCCACGCGCCTTCGGGACGGATCGTCACCGCCACGGTCAGGTCGAGCTGGGTGGTGCCGGTGGACGCCTCGATCGGTTCGAAGGTCAGTTTCGCCGATCCCGAGGGGTCGGTCCCGACGGTTCCGGTGTCCTGATCGTGCAGCACCGACAGCATCACCTGGCTGATCGGGGCGAACGCCTCCGACCGGACCGGGGACAGTCGGTCCACCAGGTACTCGAACGGCACATCGGCGCGGGCGAGGGCGTTGATGTCGTCGATGCGCACCCGTTCGAGGAAGTCCCCGACCGGGGTCCGGGGGTCGACGTCGGTGCGCAGGACCACGGTGTTGACGAACATTCCCACGAGGTCGTCGAGATGCGCATGGCCCCGTCCGGCAACCGGGGTGCTGATCACGATGTCGCGGGTCGCGGACAGCCTGGCCAGCACGATCGACAGCGCGGCGTGGACGACCATGAACTCGGTGGCCCCGTGGACGCGGGCCGTGTCCGCGATCCGCTGTGTCAGTTCGGTCGGGATGCCCGCGGTGACGCGACCGCCCCGTTGCGACGCGACCGCCGGTCGCGGCCGGTCCGTGGGCAGCGGGAGGAGGTCGGGGATCCCCGACAGTCGATTCACCCAGTAGCCGACCTGGCGACCGAGAACGGACTCCGGCGAGTCGATGTCCCCCAGCGTCTCCCGTTGCCACAGTGCGTGATCGGCGAACTGGATCGCCGGCGCGGCCGCCTCTGGCGCATGGCCCCCGGCACGCGCCAGATAGGCCCCCCACAGATCGGCGGAGAGCGGCCTCATCGACTCACCGTCGGCGGCGATGTGATGCAGTACGACGACGAGGACGTGGTCGTCGGTGTCGATTCCACCGTCACCGACCGCGAACAGGCGAATACGCAGCGGCAGTTCGGTGGTGATGTCGAAGGCGGCATCACCGACGAATGCGGCCGGGTCGGCGAGCTCCCGCGGAGCCGCGATGTCCTCCCACCGCAGGCGGGCCCGGGCCTCGTCGATCGGCAAGATGTGCTGCCGCGGTTCACCGCCCGGCGACGGGAACACGGTCCGCAGGATCTCGTGGCGGGCCAGCAGGTCGACGACGGCGGCACGTAGCGCACCCCGGTCGAGCCGGCCGCGGAGGCGGACGGCCATCGGAATGGTGTAGGCCCCCGAATTCGGATCCAACCGGTTCAGGAACCAGATCCGTTGCTGCGCATACGACAGCGGAATGTGCGCGGGCCGAGGATCGACACGGCGCAGCGGCGGCGGTCGCGACGCATCGTCGTAAGCGGCGTCGACGCGACGAGCGAGCAGGCGAACCGTCGGCGCCTCGAAGACGTCGCGGACACCGACGCGGACCCCGAAGGCGTCCCCCGCGCGGGCACTCACACGCGTGGCCGACAACGAGTTGCCGCCGATGACGAAGAAGTCAGCGGTCACCGACACGGCATCGAGTCCGAGAACCTCGCCGACGATGGCCGCGAGTAACCGCTCGGTGTGCGTCGACGGCGGAACGCGTTCGGCGTCGGCCTTCGACGGCTCGATGGCGGGGAGGTCCGCGCGGTCGATCTTCCCGATCGGGCTGCGCGGGATGGAGTCGAGCACCGTGAGTGCCGCCGGGACCATGTGCGATGGCAGATGGGTCGCGAGATGTTCACGGACGGCGGAGATCTCGACCGGTCGTCCGGGGTCGACGGGTTCGACGTAACCGGCCAGCGAGGTCACCGGGTTCCCGACCCCGATGACCGCCGCCGTCCGCACCTGCGGGTGTGCGGTCAGGACGGCCTCGATCTCACCGAGTTCGAGCCGTTGTCCGCGCAATTTGACCTGGAAGTCGGCGCGGCCGACGTAGACCAATCCGCCACTGCGGTCCCGGCGCACGAGATCCCCGGTCCGGTACATCCGCGTGCCCGGTGCCCCGTCGACGGCGGCGACGAAGCGCTCGGCGGTCAGCGCCGGCCGTCCGTGGTAACCGCGTGCGAGTTCGGGACCGGCGAGGTACAGCTCCCCGACGACCCCCGGCGGCACCGGATGCAGCCGCTCGTCCAGGACATGGGCGCTCGCGCCGGGGACCGGGCTGCCGAGGTGGACCGGCTCGTCGACGCCGATCGGGGGCGAGGTGACGCTGATGATCGTGGTCTCGGTGGGTCCGTAACCGTTGTGGAACGCCACGTGCGGGGCCCACCGGTCTTTCTCGGTGTCGGGGACGGCCTCGCCGCCGACGAGGACGTCGGTCATGGGCAGGCGACCGGGATCCGGCAACGACGCCGCCACCGATGTCACCAGGAAGGCGTGGGTGGTGCGGTGCGTCGTGATGAAATCGGCCAGCTCGCGGCCTCCGTACACCTCGGGAGGCGCGACGACGAGCGTCGCAGCACTGCCGTAGGCACCGAGGACCTCGAGCATGGCGGCATCGAACGCGGGCGAGCTGATCGCCAGCCAGCGCGCATCGGGCCCGGATCGGTGCCGGTCGCGCAGCACCGTGCTGACACCCGCGAGGCCGCGGTGCGTCACGAGCACCCCCTTCGGCGTCCCGGTCGATCCGGAGGTGAAGATCATGTAGGCGCCGGAGTCGGGTGTCACCGGCCGGTTGCGACGCGGCGGGTCGAGCGCCGGGCGTCTGCGCAGGTCGGCGACGAGCGCTGCGTCGAGCAGCAGTCGCGGCGGCCACGTGGAGGCCGTGTCGGCGGCCGGCCCTTCCACACTCCCGTCGGTGAGCACCAGCACGGCGTTCGCGGCGTCCAGGACCCGAGCGATGCGTTCCGCGGGGTAGCGGGGGTCGATCGGGCAGTACACCGCACCGGTCTTGGCCACTGCCCACAATGCGAGCTGCGCCGTCGCCGAGCGCGGGAACGCACTGACGACCACGTCCTCCGGACCGATACCACAGTCGATGAGGACCCTCGCGAGATGCGAACTCGCCGAATCGAGTTCGGCATAGGTCCAGACGTGTTCGGGGTCCGCGGCGACGGGGTCGACGACGGCCGGGTGGGTCGGACGCATCCGCGCCGCGTCGACGAGCAGGTCCGAAAGGAGTCCCGGAGCGGGATCGGGGTCGCCCGAGACGAGCGGGATCATCTCCTCGTCCGGGGTCAGCAGCTCGAGGTCCCCGACCGGCAGTGTGCTGTCGCCGACCGCGGACGTCAGTACGCCGACGAATCGGTCCGCGAGCCGGCGCGCGGCGGAGTCGTCGAAGAGGTCCGTTGCGTAGGTGAGCGAACCGCGCCACGGAGCCCCCTCGGCCGGGTCCGTCAGAACCCCGAGGGTCAGGTCGAGTTTTGCCGAGTTGTCCTCGACGGCAACGGGTTCGACGTCGAGGTCGGCGATCTGCCCACCGGTGGCGCCGGGGGCGGCGAGATCGGACGTGGTGAGCAGCACCTGGACCAGTGGCGCATGGGACGCGGTGCGGGCCACCCCGAGTTCGTCGACGACGTCGTCGAAGGGCACGCCGGCGTGATCGAGGGCGTCGAGATCCACCTCGCGCACCACCCGCAGGAGGTCGGCGAACGGCTGTGCGGGGACGATCGGGGTCCGCAGCGCGACCGTGTTGACGAACATGCCGATCAAGTCGTCGGTGTCGCCGTCGCGGCCCGCGGCGGCGGTCCCGATGACGATGTCGCGACTCCCCGACAGCCGACCCAGCACCGCGGCGAGTGCGGCGTGGAGCACCATGAATGCGGTGGCGTCGCCGGCGCGGGCGAGGATGCCGACCCCCTGCGCGACGCGTCCGGGGATGACGAACTCGACGGTCGCACCCCACATGGTCGGCGTGGCCGGACGTGGATAGGTGGTCGGCAGATCCATGAGGACCGGGGCGCCGTCGAGCCGGCGGGCCCACCACTGCCGGTGCTCATCCTGCTCCTCCGATCGTCCGGCGGCCCGCAGGACATGATCGGCGTACTGGAGCGGGAGCGGCGGCCAGTCCGGACTTCGACCGTCGCGTCGTGCCGAGTACGCGGTGAGCAGATCGCGCGACAGCGCCCGACCCGACTCGCCGTCGGCGGCGATGTGATGGATGCTGACGGCCAGCAGTGCACTTGTACCGGGATCGACGTATACGCGGGCGCGCACGGGCAGGTCACGGGTCAGGTCGTATGGCTCGGCGGCGACGGCCAGCGCTTCGGACTCGGAATCTGCCACCGCCCAGTCGAATACGGGATTCTCCGGATCGACGTCGTGGATTCGTTGCTCGGGGCGTCCGTCGCGGGACACCGGGTAGGTGGTCCGGAGAACCTCGTGACGCGCGACCACGTCCGCGAGCGCTCGACGGAGATGTTCGACCTCGACCGTGCCGCGGAGTCGGAAGGCGAACGGGATGATGTACGACGCAACCGCCGGCTCGTACTGGTTGATGAACCACATGCGGCGCTGGGCGCTCGAGAGAGGCAAGACCGACGGACGGGCCGGTGCAGTCGACCGATCCGGGACTACTGTTCCGGCCCCGGCGATGTCTGCCGCCTGGACTCGACGCGCGAGATCACGGACCGTCGGGGCGTCGAAGACGTCTCGCACCCGTACCGGGACCCCGAGCATCCGGGAGACACGGGCCGCGAGTCGGGTCGCGGCCAGTGAGTTGCCGCCGAGATCGAAGAAGCTGTCGGTCACCGACACCGAGTCCGCGGCAGACAGCCCGAGCACGTCGGCGAAGACACCGGTGATCGCGACTTCGGCGTCGGTCTCGGGGAGCACGCGTTCGGCGGCGACGAAGTCCGGTGCGGGCAGCGCCTTGCGGTCCACCTTGCCCGCGGTGTTCAACGGCAACGTGTCCAGGACGACCCAGGACGTGGGGCGCATGTACACGGGTAGTTGCTCAGCCGTCGCGCGCAGATGCTCGACGTCGACATCCGCTCCGGTGACGTGAGCCACGAGTTGTTCTCCCGCAGCGAGTCCCATGACCGAGACCACCACCTGGGCGACACCCGGCGTGGCGCCGAGGACGGTTTCGATCTCCCCCAACTCGATCCGCTGCCCCCGCAACTTCACCTGAAAATCAACACGACCCACATAC
>NZ_JAGRQM010000031.1:0-42470 GCF_018132775.1 Gordonia sp. SCSIO 19800
CCGCTCAGCAACCACCGACCCCACCGAACGACCCGACCACCCCAACCCCACCTCCACACCACGCGACCAACCCTCGACCGTCGGGCGCACGGCAGTCGGCATCGGGTCGAGCGCGGCCACCGGCAGGGACGGGTCGTCGATCACCGCGTCGAGCAGGTCGGTCAGCATGGCGGCGACCGTCTCGGCGACACCCTCGCCGACGACGGACAGATCCGTCTTGACCGTGAGGCAGAGGTCGTCGCCCTCCGGTGCGGCGATGAGCGCGAGCGGATAGTGCGTGGCGTCGGACGTGCTCACGTCGCGGATCTCGAGGCCCGAGGTCCGCGACCCTGCCACGACCGTGTCCGCGTCGACCGGATACGACTCGAAGACCACGAGGGTGTCGAACAGGCGCGGATGCCCGGTCGCCGCGGTGATGTCGCCGAGTCCGATGAACTGGTGGTCGAGCATGCGGGCGCGGGCGTGGTGCAGTTCACCGATGAGAGCGGCCAGCGATCGACCCGGTGCGACGTCGGCAACGACCGGCACGGTGTTGATGAACAGGCCGATCATGCCGTCGGCACCGTCGAGGTCGGCCGGCCGCCCCGACACCGTCTCACCGAAGACGACTCGTTGCTCGCCGGTGAAGCGGGACAACACGATCGACCATGCCGCATTCAGCACGGTGCTCGTCGTCGTGCCCAGCGTCCGCACCGTCCGTTCGAGGGCGGCCCGGGTGGTCGCGGACACCCGCGCCGTCACCTCGTGCCGCCGGGGCTCGCGGTCGGCACCGGGGTGCACCTGTGGACGGACCAGCGTCGGAACGATGTCGGCGAGATGCTCGCGCCAGGCGGTGATCGCGGTCTCGGCGTCGCGTCGGTCGAGCCAGTCGAGGTAGGACTCGAAGTCACGTGCCGGCGTGATCGCCGGGCGGCCGAGGTGGGCCGCGAGGAGGTCGGCGACGAG
The DNA here is from genome assembly GCF_018132775.1 of Gordonia sp. SCSIO 19800. NCBI lineage: Bacteria > Bacillati > Actinomycetota > Actinomycetes > Mycobacteriales > Gordoniaceae > Gordonia > Gordonia sp. SCSIO 19800. The sequence goes on from NZ_JAGRQM010000031.1 coordinate 946, forward strand.
AATCGGCCCCGACCATCCGTCCAGGATGATGTGGTGTGCGGTGATGACCAGTGTGTGCGCCGGGCCCGTCACCGTGTCGTGGGACACCGCGGAGAACCGGATGAGCGGCGGGTCGTCCAGGACAAACGGGCGTCGTAGGTCCTCGTCGGCGATCTGCACGATCCGCGAGGCCGCGTCGGCCATGCTCAGACCGGTGAGGTCCACGCCGCGGAAGTCGGGTTCGGTCACCGCGGGATGATCGGCCGGGGGTACCACCACGACCAGCCGACCCGACGGTGTGCGGGTGAACCCCGAGCGCAGTACCCGTTGCCTGGTCAGTAGTTCGCGGACTGCCGGCAGGATCATGTCGGCGGGGTGAGCTCCGTCGAACTCGATGACCGACTGGGTCACATAGGGATCGACGCCGACCAGCCGCTGGGCCTCGTAGAAGAGCCCCTGTTGGAGCGGCGTCGGCGGCCAGATCGCGTAGCGGCCGCGCGTCCGTGCTGCGCGTGTCCGGGTGGCGAGCACGTGGTCGATGTCCGTCTGGTCGAGCCCGCCGATCACGTCGGTCTCGCTCGGACCCGGGTCGCCCACGGCATCCACATACGCGGCGAGCGAGGACAGTGCAGATTCCCAGCGATCGGCGATCCCGCCCAGCGCGGACTCGTCGAACAATTCCTCGGGTGCGGTGAGGTCCACTCGCAACTCCCGACCCCCCGCGGTCGCCACCGAGGCGGCCGTCACGGTCAGCGCCGCCAATGCGATCATGTCTCCCCGAACCGACGGCGGAAGCGGCGGCGCGTCCCCGATCGGCACGAAATCCGTTGCCGTCGAATCGGTGTCGTCGATGTCTCCGCCCCCGAGCAGACCCAGGTAATTGACCGTGATCGGCGGGAGGGGCCGGTGTCGCAGCGGCGAGCCGGGACGCAACCATCGCAGGGGCCCGAACGCGATGCCGTTGTCCGGCATTCGGGACTGAGTGTCTTTGAGCGCCTTGACCATCGTCGCCAGACGATGACCGGGGGTGACGTCCGCGACGGTCTCACCCCGAGCTGCTGTGCTGGTCGCCTCCACCGGCCCGGGGACGTCGACGCTCACGGGTACGAACGAGGTGAACCATCCGACCGTCTCGGCCAGGTCGGCGCCGGGTGCGATGCCCTCTTCGCGGCCGTGGTTCTCGATCACCATCGACACCGGACCGGACGCCGTGACCGGATCCCGCAGCGCGAATGCCACGGCCGCGGCCACCACGGTGTCCGGGCGCGCACGGAACGTCTCGGTGACCGTGCCCAAGACACGCTCGGCCAGACCGGCTTCGACGGTGCGGGACACCGAGATCGTGGTCGCGAGACGGTCCCGGGCCCGGTCGATCTCCCACGCCGTCGGGGTCGGCGGCAGCTGGCGCGACCACCACTCGATCTCCTCCGCGCGGTCGGCGAGTCCGGCCAGCACACCCGACCAGCGCCGGAACGAGGTGCCCGAGGCCGAAAGTCCCGGTGTCTCCCCGTTGCGGTACTGCCACCACGCGCGCCCCAGACCGGCCACGATGGTCGGCCACGACACGGCGTCGACGCCGACATGATGGGCGGCGACGACGAGTCGCCCGGTGCCGTCGGCGAAGCGGACGCCGATCGCCGCGACCAGTCGTCCCTCCGCCGGCGACAAGGTCGCGAGGGCGCGCGCATGGGCTGCCCGGATGGCGCTGTCGACGGAGCGCGCCGGCGTCGATGGCCGGCTCGATGTCGAGATGTCCGAGCGGTCGAGGATCTCGACCGTGATGTCACCCGGGTCGCCGTCGCCCGCCACGACGACCGGACCCCCGACGGAGTCGGTCCGCAGCGATGCCGTCAGCATCGGATGGGCCGCGACGACCGCGGTCACCACCGCGCGGACGGCGGCCTCGTCCGCCTCGACCGGCAGCGCGAGCACCGTGCTCTGCGAGAAGTCCGCGAGATCGTCCGGGTCGTCGGCGAGGTCGAGCATCCACGCCAGGCCCGGGGTCATCCCAACCGGACCGACTGCCCCGCCCGGTATTTCGTCGAGTTTCCGGATCGCCTCCGTCTGTGCACGACGGGCCAGCTCACGGATGGTCGACGCCGCGAACACATCGCGCGGGGTCAGATGGAGCCCCGCGGCGCGCAGCATCGACGTGAGGCGGATGGATGCGATGGAGTCCCCGCCGAGTTCGAAGAACGACCGGGTCACCGGGACGTCCTCGACCCCGAGGAGTGATGCAACGATTGCGGCGACGGTCCGTTCCGCGTCGTCGGCGGGTGCGGCGACGGTCCGTTCCGCGTCGTCGGCGGGTGCGGCGTCGGCGTGGACGGCTTCCGACAACGGGTCGAAGCGCGGCGCCGGCAGCGATTTCCGGTCCAGTTTGCCGGTGCTGCCGAGCGGCGCTTCGGTCAGCGGCACCCACAGTGTCGGCCGCATGTACACCGGCAACGACGCGGTCACCGCCTCCCGCGCGCGTGCGATGAACTCGTCCCCGTCCGGTCCACCGCCGCCGGGTCCGATGAGATATCCCACCAGGTGGTCCGAACCGCCCGGGGCGCTCGCGACGGTGACCACGGCCTGGCGTACGCCGTCGATGCCGGACAGGACCGCCTCGATCTCACCGAGTTCGATTCGCTGTCCGCGGAGTTTGACCTGGAAGTCCCTGCGTCCCAGATACTCCAGGTCGCCCGCACGGTTACGCCGGACGAGGTCGCCGGTGCGGTACAGGCGTCGGCCGCCGCCTGCGGGATCGGCGACGAAGCGTTCGGCGGTGAGGTCCGGCCGCGCCGCATATCCGCGGGCGAGCTGGACGCCTCCCAGATACAACTCGCCGGTGACGCCCGCCGGCACGGGACGTAACCGTGCGTCGAAGACGAACGTCTGGGTGTTCCACACCGGCCGCCCGATGGGCACCACGTCGGCGCCGGGGTCTGGAGTCGCGACGGCGACCTCGACGGCGGCTTCGGTAGGACCGAACAGGTTGGAGACGCGTACGTGTGGGAGTGCGGCGCGCGTCGCCCGCAGCGTCCCCGGTGGCAGGGCCTCACCGGAACAGTAGAGGTGTCGCAGGCTCGGCAGGAGCGAACTCGCATCGTGCCGAATGTCACCGGCGCCGGGAGCGGAGCGAGCGGGCCGAATGTCACCGGCGCCGGGAGCGGAGCGAGCGGGCCAAATGTCACCGGCGTCGGGAGCGGAGCGAGCGGGCCGGATTTCGTCGATGAAGACGGCGAGCAGTGACGGTACGAAGTGCACCGTGGTGATCTGCTCGGCGTCGATCAGCCGAGCCATCGAATGCGGATCGAGATGGGCGTCGTCGGGCGCGATGACCAACCGGGCGCCGGTCAGCGCCGGGGTCAGCAGTTCGGGCACCGACACGTCGAAGGTGAAGGGCGTCTTCAGGAGGATCGAGTCGTGCGGTCCGATCCCGAATTCGTCGACTCCCCATCGCAATCGGTTGAGTACGGCGCGATGGGACACCGTGACGCCCTTGGGTCGGCCGGTGGACCCCGACGTGAAGATGGTGTACGCCGCGTGGTCGGGGCGCAGTATCGACAGACGTTCGTCGGCGGCGACCGGGACGGTGTCGAGGTCGACCGGGTTCGCGGCGTCCACAACGATCGCGCGGGCGACAACTTGCGCCGCGGGCGCCCGGTCGTCGCAGATCAGCGCGATCCTCGCGTGCGCGGTGTCGACCATGTGGCGAACGCGGTCGGAGGGAGCGTCGGGTGCCACCGGTATGTACTGACCGCCGGCGGCGAGTACCGCATGGACCGCGATGACCAGTTCGATCGACCGCGGCATGCACACCGCGACGCAGTCCTCCGGGCCGATCCCGAGCGCGATGAGTTCCCGCGCGAGGGTGGCCACCCGCGCCGCGAACTCGCGCTGGGTGAGAGTGCGGTCCCCGAAACGCACCGCGACTGCCTCCGGCAACCGCAGCTGGCTGGCGGCCGTGATCGCCGCCGGGATCGTGAGGGCGGGCAGGACGACCGCGGGACCGACCGAGAGCTGCTGTTGCGCATCAGCTTCAGCTGCGGTGAGGATCGGGACGTCGGCGACCGGCAGGTCGGCGTCGTCGGCGAGCGAGCTGAGTGTCGCGGACAACGCCGCGGAGATCATCTCCGCGGTCGCCGGGTCGAACAGCACAGTGGCATAGGCGATCGAGCCGGTCAGCCCACCGTCGGCGGTTTCGCGGAAACCGATGGTGAGGTCGAATTTCGCGGCGGTGTCCTCGATCTCGACGAACTCGGTGTCGAGACCGGCCAGTGTGCCGAACGCGGGTCTGCCGCTCGTGGAGTGGACGAGCAGCACCTGGGCGAGCGGCTCCACGTTCTCGATGCGCTGCGGGTTCACCGCGTCGATCACCCGCTCGAACGGCACGTCGGCGTTGTCGAACGCCGCGAGGTCGGCGTTCTTGACCTGCTCGAGCAACGCGCCGACGGTGACGTGCGGCTCGACGTCGACCGACAGGATGACGGTGTTGACGAACATGCCGATCAGCTGGTCGATCTCGCGTCGGCCTCGTCCTGCGACGGGCGTGGCCACGGCGATCCGGTTCGTCGACGTCAGGCGCGCGAGGACCGCGGCGGTGGCCGTGTGCGCGACCATGAACAGGGTGGCACGGCGGGCTGCGGCGCGTCGGCGCAGTCGCGACACGACGGCCGCGGGCAGCGACCACCGCACCGTGGCCGCGCGTCCGTCGCTTTCGGCGGGGCGCGGGCGATCGATCGGCAGCGGGAGGATGTCGGGCAGACCGGTCAACCGCTCGACCCAGAACCGCAACTGGCGCGCGATCAGGGAGTCGGCGTCCGCGGGGTCACCGAGCCGATGTCGTTGCCACACCGCGTAATCCGCGTACTGGAAGCGCAGGGCCGGCCAGTCCGGCGCGCGGCCCGACCGCCTGGCCGCGTACGCCCGCGCGATCTCGGCCGCCAGCACCGGTGCCGACTCACCGTCGGCGGCGATGTGGTGCAGCGCGATGACGAGTACGTGGTGATCCGCCGACGCGGTGATGACGCGCACCCGCACCGGTAGGTCCGTCGTCACGTCGAACGTGGTCGTGACGAGTTCCTGGATCTCCTGGTCGACGACCTCGCCGGATGATGCGACGGCCCGCGGCGGGACCACGGTGTGCCCGATCTTGATGCGCCCGGCCCAGTCGGTGGGTGCATGCGCCACGGGTTCGACACCGACGGCGCGAGCGCCCGTTTCGGCCGACGCGGACCCGGCCGCGATGGATTCCGCGCCGGTGTCGCCGTCGGGCGTCGTCGTCGGGTAGATCGTGCGCAGCACCTCGTGGCGGTCGACGACGTCGAGGATCGCCGTCCGCATCGCGGACACGTCGAGGTCCCCGCGCAGACGGACCACGATGGGGATCACGTAGGCGGCAGAGTGCGGATCGAACTGGTTGAGGAACCACATCCGGCGCTGGGCGTACGAGACGGGTACCGGGTCGGGCCGGCGGATCGCCTCGAGCGCGGGCAGATCGGCACCGCGACCGTGTTCCCCCGCATCGACGGCGGCGGCCAGCGCCCGGACCGTCGGCGTCTCGAACAGCGCGCGGACTCCGATCTCCACACCGAGCGAGCCACCCAGGCGGGCCACCACCCGGGTCGCCGACAGCGAGGTGCCGCCGAGATCGAAGAACGACGCCTCGGCCGACACCTCCTCCGCGGCATCGAGTCCGAGGACCTCGGCGTAGACCGCAGCGACCGCCTGCTCGGTTGCCGTCGACGGCCGGACGTGGACGTGTCCACCGAAACGCGGTGTGGGCAACGCCCTGCTGTCGAGCTTTCCGGTGGCCGTCAGCGGGATGTCGTCGATCGGCACGATCACGGTGGGCACCATGTGGGCGGGGAGCCGTCGAGCCGCGTGGGTCGCGACGTCTGCGGTGTCGGGCGCAGCGCCGGCGACACCATGGACCCAGGACACGAGGACCGTCTCACCCGAGGTCGGGTGCTCGATTCCGGCGGTCGTCGAGAAGTCCACCCCGGGGTGCTCGCCGAGAACGGCGTCGATCTCACCGAGCTCGATCCGGAAACCCCGGATCTTGACCTGGAAGTCGCTGCGGCCCAGGAAGTCCAGCGTCCAGCGGCCGCTCCGTCGGCGCCATCGTACGAGATCACCGGTCCGGTACATCCGCTCGCCCGGCGCGCCGAACGGTGCCGCGACGAAGCGCTCGGCGGTCAACGCGGTCCGGCCGACGTAGCCGGCGGCGAGGGCGGAACCCGCCAGATACAGTTCCCCGGCCACGCCGGCGGGAACGGGATGCAGGCGGGGATCGAGAACTGCGGCGGTGACACCGGCGATCGGACCACCGATGGTGACCGCGGAGTCGGGCCGCATCGGTGCCGACGACGTCGCCCAGATGGTGGTCTCGGTGGGACCGTAGAGATTGTGCATCGAGCGACCGGCGGCCCAGGCCCGGACCAGTTCCGGCGAACAGACGTCACCGGCGACGGAGATGACCTCGAGATCGGGGAACCCGGTGCCGGTCGCCGCGCCCGATCCGGTGACCGCCTCGGACACCGTGGCGAGGGCGGTCGGGGTGATCGTCGCGTGGGTGATACGCTCCCGCCGCAGGATCGCCGCGAGTTCGGTGCCGCCCGTGACCCCGCCGGGCACCACGACCATGGTCGACGCGGCCGCCACCGCGACCAGCGTCTCGAACACCGCGGCGTCGAAACCCGGTGCCGCGAAGCGGAGTACGCGCGCCGCCGGCGTGAGCCCGAATCTCGCACGGGCATCGGCGATCAGATCGGCAAGCCCGCGGTGGGTGACCGCGACGCCTTTCGGCCGGCCGGTCGAGCCGGACGTGAAGATGACATAGGCCGTCTCGTCGGGGCGCGGACGTCGGGCGGACGCGACTCCGGTCTCGTCCGGATCGCCGGGCTGTTCGGCGACAACCCAGTCCACCGCCGCAGCCGCCGGTCGCAGCCCGGCGACGACCTCGGACGAGGTGACCCCGAGACGCGCGTCGACGGTGTCCAGCATGTAGCGCAGGCGCTCCCCGGGCAGGCCGGGGTCGACGGGCGCCACCGCCGCGCCCGTGCGCGCGATCGCCCAGAACCCGACCGTGCCTTCGAGAGATCTCGGTGTGGCGAGGGCGATCACGGCGTCCGGCCCGGCGCCACGCGCACGGAGTACGTCGGCCAGCCGGCGCGTACGGAGGTCGAGCTCGGTGTACGTCAGGTGCTGCCCGTTCTCGGTGACCGCGATGCCGTCGGGATTCACGGCGATCGCGGCGTCCAGCAGGTCGGCGAGCGTCGACCTCGCCGACGCGAGACCCGGTGCCGCGATCACCGCATCCAAGTGATCGTCTCCGGTGGACAGGTCGCCGACCGGCGTGTGCGGCTCGTCCACCACCGCTCGCGCGATGGCGGTCATCCGACGGACGAACGCGTCCACCGTGCCGGCGTCGAAGAGGGCGGTGGCATAGGTGACGATCACGCGCGTGTCGTCGGCCGGGCTGCGGCCCGGCTCGTCGAGGACCGTGATCTGCAGGTCGACCTTCGCGGTGGTGACCGGGGCCTCGATCTCGGAGACGACGAGCCCCGGCAACTCGACGGTCGGCCGTGCGGCGTTCTGGAATGCCAGAGCGACCTGGACCAGCGGCGGGTGCGCGGTGTCGCGTACCGCGACGACCTCGTCGACGACAGTCTCGAACGGCAGGTCGGCGTGATCGAGTGCGGTCACGTCGATCTCGCGGATGTCGTCCAGCAGATCGGTGAACGAGGCCGCGCGACGCACCCGGCTGCGCAGCGCCAGCGTGTTGACGAACATCCCGATCAATGGGTCCAGATCGCGCTCGCCCCGACCCGCGACCGGGGTCCCGATGACGACGTCCTCGTCGGCGCCGGACCGGACAAGAGTGACCGCGAGCAGGGCGTGGACGGCCATGAACATCGTCGCGCCGTGCCGACCGGCGAGGTCTCCCAGAGCGTTCCAGGTGGCGGCGTCGAACGTCGCCGACAGCTCGGCACCCGAGTCGTCCCGGACCGCGGTGCGCGGCCGGTCCACCGGCAACTCGATGAGTGCCGGCACCCCGGCGAGACGGGTTCGCCAGTGGTCGAGCTGACGTGCTGCGAGAGACGTGGGGTCGCCGGCGTCCCCGAGCCGAAGGTGCTGCCACACCGAGTAGTCGACGTACTGGACCGGCAGGGGCGCCCAGCTGGGTTCGCGGCCGGCCGCGCGCGCCTCGTATGCGGTGACGAAGTCGGTGACCATCGGCGCGACCGAGCCACCGTCGCTGATGATGTGGTGCACCACCAGGACCAGGATCACGGCGTCGTCGGCGACGCGGATCAGGCGCGCCCGAACAGGCGCACCGGCTTCGAGATCGAAACCACGACTGGTGATCTCGGCGATGGTGGCCGTGACGTCGCCCTCGCCGGCGCCGCGCATGTCGATCGGGGGTGTCACCCGGACGTCGTGTCGAGGGTCTCCCGCGGGCGCGATGACCTGCTCGGGAACGCCGTCCACCGATACGAATCGAGTGCGCAACACCTCATGTCGCGCAAGCAGATCCGCGAGAGCCGCGGCGACGACCGCAGGGTCCGGGGACCGGTCATCCGCCGCCTCCGGACCCGAACCCGATGCGGCATCGAGGCGGAGCACGGCCGGGATGAGATACCCGGCCCCGCCCGGATCCAGCGTCTCCAGAAACCAGATTCGACGCTGTGCGGGCGACAACGGGAGCACCCCGTCGCGGCCCACTCGGCGCAGGGGCACCCGGCGATCAGCTCCCCCGCTTCCGTCGTGGTCGCGTCCGTCGATGACCGCTCCCAGACCCCGGACCGTCGGATCGGCGAACACTTCTCGCGCGGAGACCGTCGTGCCGAAATGCTCGGCTGCCCGGGCGGCCACCCGGGTAGCGGTGAGCGAGTTGCCACCGAGATCGAACAACGACGTGGTGACCCCGACGTCGCTCACGCCCAAGATCTCGGCGACCAGTGCGGCCAGGGCCTCCTCGGTCGCGCCGGCGGGCGGCTCGGCCTCCGGGCCATCGCCGGACCCCGGATCGGGCAGCGCGCCGCGATCGAGCTTGCCGTTCACGGTGAGCGGCAGTCGGGGTAGCCGGACGAACCGGGTGGGCACCATGTACTCGGGCACCGCGGTCGCCAGGCGCGTGCGGATCTCGCTATCCGACAGCCCGACTGCGTCATCCGCCGCCGAAGCGGCGCCGCCCGCGGCGACGAGGTAGCCGACCAGATGCTCGGTGTCGCCGAGCGTACGGATGTCCGCCCCCGCCGCGTCGACGCCGTCGAGCGCCGACATCGCCGACTCGACCTCTCCCAGCTCGATCCGGAAGCCGCGGAGTTTCACCTGGCCATCGCGTCGTCCCACGAATTCGATGGACCCGTTGCGGGACATCCCGACGTCGCCGGTCCGGTACATCCGACCGCCCGGCGGTCCGAACGGGTCGGCGACGTACCGTGTGGACGTCTGACCGTGCCGGTTCAGGAACCCGCGGGTGACCTGGGCGCCCGCGACGTACAGTTCACCGGGCACGCCGTCGGGCACGGGGGCGAGCCGACCGTCGAGGACGTACACCCGCGAACCGAGCAGCGGGGTCCCGATGTCGGAGGCGGTTGCCCGGTCGACGAATGCGCGCGTCAGTTCCCGACGGGTCATGTAGACGGTGGTCTCGGTGGGACCGTACATGTTGTTCAGTTGCGGGCCCGCGACATCGGCGCCGGGACGGGTCGCCGACCCGTCGGCCGCCCGGTCGGTCTGCCATGTCCGGACATGCTCGTAGTCGAGGAGTTCGCCCGAGAAGTGCAGGCGCCGAACGGAGTCGGGCAATCGACGGCCGAGGGGTGGGCGGACGACCGCCGCGAACTGATAGAACGACGACGGGGTGAAGTTGACGATCGTGACCCCGTGTCGGTCGAACGCCTCGACCACGTCGTCCGGGGCGCGGGTCGTCGCGTGGTCGAGCACGAGGAGACGACCGCCGGCGCGCAGTGCGGCCCAGATCTCGCCGACCGAGACGTCGAACGCGTAGGAGTGGAACATCGACCACACGTCGTCGGGCGAACTCTCCACGACGGCGTCGAGCGCATCGAGCAGCGACACCACGTTGTCGTGGGTGACGACAACTCCTTTGGGGCGCCCGGTGGAACCGGAGGTGTACATCACGTAGGCGCTCGACTGGGCGGTCACGTGCTCCGGCAGCGGTGGGGTCGAGACCGACCGGGCATCGATGTCGTACTGCGCCAACAGGTCCTGCGGCGTGCACAGCGGCGCGGGCATCGCAGCCCAGGCTCCGGCCGTCTCGGCGTCGGCCACGACGGCGACCGGCGACGCGTCCTCGACGATCCCGCGCAGGCGCGCGACCGGATGTGTCCGGTCGAGGGGTAGATAGGCGGCACCGGTCTTGAGAACCGCGAGCAACGCCACGATGAGGTCCACCGAGCGCGGGAGCGCGACCCCCACGAGTGTTTCGGGACCCGCACCACGATCGACGAGGGCGTGCGCCATCCGTTCGGAGCGCTCGTCGAGTTCCCGGTAGGTGAGCGACGCCCCGTCGAGGTCGGCGAGAGCGACGGCGTCGGCACGTCGTCGTGCGGCGATCCGGAAGAGCCCCGGCAGCGACTCGCGGTCACCGAGGCCCAGGATCTCGGTGATCCGCCGGTCGAGTTCATCGACGATTCCGGCCGCGGCGGTAGCCAGTTGCGATCCGCTCAGCCCCGCGCGCGGCATCAGCGCCGTCACCGTCGCGCGGAGGGCGGCGTCGGGCGCGACGCCCCGCTCCGCCAGGGTGATCGCCGAGGCCGAGACCCGGCGGTGCAGAGCACGGAAGGTCACCGGGCCGGCCGCCCCGGACATCGCCTCGTCGTCGCCCGCATGGGCGGCGGCGAGCGCCAGCAGCCGAAGCGCGGACGGGCGGCGCAGCGACGGCTGGGCATGCCCCGTCGAGGTGCGGGGAATCGAGGTGTCCGACGTCACGCGGGTTCCACTCGATTTCGCTGGACCGCGCCCGATCCGGCGCCCGTGTGACCGTGCACCACGGCATCGGCGGCGGACCGCACACTCTCGAAGACCTCGTCGATGGACCGGTCGGCGTCGGCGAGGAGCGTCGCCACGGCGATCGTCAACGCCTCCGCCGGGTCTTCGTCGGGAATCGACATCGACATGGCGACCGCGGTTGCCTCGAGATCGGCAAAGGTCACCTGTGGCGCCCCCGCGACGCCGATGACCGTGTCGGGCGCGACGGCCGCGACCTCCGACACCAGCTCGTGCAGCGGCCGAACGGCATCGGTTCCGCGCACATCCGGCGCGTTCTGCTCCGCCCAGACGGCGAGATCCCCGATCGCAGTGTCCGGCCGTGACACGATGTCGGCCAACAGATTTCGGAATCTCTCGGCGAACAGGGCCACCGTGCCGGGGTCGAAGAGATCGGTATCGAAGGCGATCTGCCCGCCCAACGCGCCGTTCCGGTCGACGCCGTCGGGGTCGCCCGGGTAGAGCATGACCTCGAGGTCCACCTTGGCGGGAAAGGACTCGGGCAGACGCGGCCGGACATGCAGCCCGTCGAGTTCGATGTCCGGGAACTCGAGATTCTGGTACGAGAGCATCACCGAGAACAACGGGTTGCGGCGTCCGCGGCGGACCGACGTACGGTCGGTCCGGGCGAGATGATCGACGATCTCGTCGAAGGACACGTCGGTGTGACCCAGGTCGGCGAAATCATCGGTGTGCACCCGTCGCAAGAGCTCCGCGAACGGCTCGTCGAGGCGAAGCCGCGTACGCAGGGGCACCGTGGTCGCGAGCATCCCCACCATGTCAGTCAGGGCGGGATCATCACGACCGGCGAACGGTGTGCCGATGACGATGTCGTCGCTTCCCGACAACCGCCCGATCAGGACCGCGATCGCCGCGTGCAGGACGGCGAACTGCGTCGTGTTGCCCACCCGCGCCATCTGACGGAGCATCGTCGCGGTCGACGACGGGATGTCGAGATCGACGACTCCGCCCACATGGCGGGGCTCCACGGGCCGGGGCCGGTCGGTCGGGATCGTCGCCGGCTCCCCCGCCCGATCCAGACGCTGCCCCCAGTACCGCAGTTGACGCTGCCGTTCCGTCTCCCCGTCGGGCCGCGTGGTCTGCAGGCGCTCGGCGTGCCAGATCGCATAGTCGGCGAACTGCACGCGCTGCCCCACCGCACTTCTCGATCCGGCTCGCCCCGAGATGCGGGCGGAGTAGAACTCGGCGAGGTCGCGGGCCAGCGGGCCGAGCGACCCACCGTCGGCGTTGATGTGGTGGACGACGAACACCAGCACGTGCCGGTCCGGGCTCACCCGCAGGATCGTCGCGCGGACCGCCGGGGGGCCGGTCAGGTCGAAACCAGCTCCGACGACAGCGGCGACCTCGGCGCCCAACCTGTCCTCGGCGGGCATGTCGGGCCGGTCACCGGCGAGATCGACGAGCGGAATCCGCAACGCGTGCACCGCATCCGCAGCGGGAATGATGAGTTGCACCGGTGTGCCGTCGTGCAGCGGGTAACGGGTGCGCAGCGACTCGTGCCGCGCGACGAGGTCACCCACCGCGCCCGTGAGGGCCGGGACGTCGAGCCGGCCGTCGAGTTCCAGGGTCAGGCCGACGTTGTAGGCAGGCGAGGCCGGATCGGTCTGATTGATCGACCACAGGCCGCGTTGCACTCCCGTGAGGTCGACGACATGAGTGCGTTCGCGCGGCGTCAGCATGCGTCCCGAGACCGCCCGGTCTGCCGTCGCCACCGCCGCCACGAAGTCCGCGACGGTCGGGTTCTCGAAGAGCAGCGACATCGGCACGCGGCGTCCGACATGCTGTTCGACGCGATAGGCGACCTTGGTCGCCGACAGCGAGCTCCCGCCGAGTTCGAAGAACCCGTCGTACACACTGACCTCCCGCAGACCGAGCACGTCGGCGAAGATCTGGGCCACGACGCCCTCGAGCCGGCTGCGGGGGCCGACATATTCACGTGCGGGCGAGATCTCCACCGCGGGCAGGGCGCGGCGGTCGACCTTGCCGGTCCGGGTCATCGGCAACTCGTCGAGCACCACCACGGTGTGCGGTACGAGGTGCGACGGCAGGCGGGCGGCGGCGTGGTCGAGGATGTGCTCGGGTGCGGGGACCCGGTCGGCAGGGGCGGTCACATACGACACCAGCACCGTGTCCCCAGCGGGAGTCGTCGTTCCGACGGTGACCGCGATGTCCACGTCGGGATGACTTGCGAGCACGCCGTCGACCTCGCCGGGTTCGACCCGCATGCCGCGGATCTTGATCTGGAAGTCGTTGCGCCCGTGGTAGACGATGTCGCCGGACGGTGTGCGCGTGACGAGGTCACCGGTGCGGTACATCCGCCCCCCGGTCTCGAACGGATCGGCGACGAACCGGCCCGCCGTCAGTCCGGGACGACCGTGGTAGCCGCGCCCGAGTGCCCGTCCCGACAGGTACAGCTCACCCAGGACACCGTCCGGCACCGGACGCAGGCAGGCGTCGAGGACCCGGACGCCGACTCCGGCGATCGGCCCACCGATCGTGACCGGTTCCGCGGGCCGGAGGGGCGCGGAGGCGGTGGCCCAGATGGTGGTCTCGCTGGGACCGTAGAGATTGAGCAGCGGGCGGCCGGCTGCATGCCACCTCGCGACCAACTCCGGAGGGCAGGCCTCGCCCGCCACCATCACGACCGAGAGTTCGGGCACCGCGGCAGGATCGAGAGTGGCGAGCGCGGTGGGCGTCATGATCGTGTGGGTGACCCGGTGACGGGCGATGATGGTCGCCAGCTCGGGACCGGCGAACACCTCGGGTGGGCTGATCGCCAGCTGGGCGCCCGAACACACCGCGAACACGATCTCCCAGACCGCGACATCGAATCCCGGTGCGGCGACGTGGAGTATGCGCGAGTCCGGGCCCGCGCCCAAGCGATGCTGCTGCTCACCGACCAGTTCGGCGAACCCGGCGTTGGTCACCGTGACGGCCTTGGGCCGGCCGGTGGACCCGGAGGTGAATTGGAGATAGGCCGCGTCGTCGAGGGCGATCGGCCGTACCCGCTCGGCGTCGGCCACCCGGTTCGTCGGCCGTCCGGCGATGCCCAGATCCACCTCGAGGTCATCGAGAACCAGCTGCGCGACCGTGGATCGGGTCGCCGAGGACCCGGCGCCGTCCGTGGTGACGGGATCCGCCGTGATGACCAGAACCGCACCGCTGTCGGCGAGCATCGCCGAACGGCGGGCGGCGGGCAGACGGGAGTCGATCATCACGAAGGCGGCGCCGCTCATGGCCACGCCCAGTACGGCCAGGACCGACCGGGGCGAGCGCGGGATGCTCACCGCGACGACGTCGCCTGGGCCGATGCCGCGTTCGATCAGGACGCGGGCGATCTGATTGGTCGTGGTCGTCACCTCGGACCAGCGGACCGCGCTCTCCCCGAGCAGGGCAGGGGCGCCGGGGTCGGCGCTCGCGAGACCGCGCGTCAGCAGGGTTGCGAGGGTCTGCTCGGGACGCGATCCCCAGGCCGGCGCCGCCAGGGTACGCATCTCGTCCGGGCGGAGCAGGTCGATCGCACCGATGCTCCGCGACGGCTCGTGCACCATCTGCTCCAGGACGAACTCCAGCCGCCGCGCCATGTCGCGCACCGTAGCGTCGTCGAAAAGGTCGGTTGCATAGGCGAATTCGACGTCGTAACGGTCGGTGCGGTCGGTGACCGACACGGTCACGTCGTACTTCGCGGACGGTACCCGGGCATCGAGGACCTCCGCGGACCCGGCCCATCGGGCGAGCTCGGCCAACTGATCGGGTTGAACCGTCAGCGCGACCTGGAACAGCGGCGAGTGCGACGGCGACCGGTGTGGCGCGACAGCGTCCACGACCCGTTCGAACGGGACGTCGGCGCGGCTCATCGCACGCGCGCAGCGGCGATGCGCGGCGGTGACGAAGTCGACGACGGTGTCCCCGGGTTGCAGGGTCGTTCGCAGCACGACGGTGTTGACGAACATGCCGACGAGGTCGGCGAGCGCCGGATCGTCGCGGCCGGCGACCGCGGTCCCGATACTCACGTCGTCGGTGGCGGCCAGCCGACCCAAGGTGATCGCCAGGGCGGACTGGAACACCGCGAACGGGGTGACCGCCAACGATCTCGCGAGCTGCCGGATCCCCGCGGTCAGGCCCGTCCCGAGCACGGTGTCCACATGCGCTCCGCTGCTCGACATCACCCGCGGACGCGGCCGATCGGTGGGCAACTGCAGCAGATCCGGCGCGCCACGCAACTCCCCCCGCCAGAACTCCAGGCCCTCGACCAGAACCGACGACGGCGCATCCGGCGTTCCGAGCGTCTCGGCGCGCTCGACGGCGACATCGGCGTACTGCATCGGCAACGGCGCGAGATCCGGCTCCGCACCCGCGCGCCGACTGTCGTACGCGGTCATCAGATCTCGCAGCAGCGGCCGGAGCGAGTGCCCGTCGGCCGCGATGTGATGAAGGACCAGCACGACGATGTCGCCATCCGGATGACCTGTCAGCAGGCGGTACCGGAACGGGATCTCCTCGGCCAGGTCGAAGCCCACGTCGGTGATGGCGGAGATCGCCACGTCCACATCGTCTCCGGCGTCGGTCACATGTGTCCCGCTCGCTGCGCTCCCGGCGACAGTGACATGTGTCCCGCTCGCTGCGCTCCCGGCGACAGTGACATGTGTCCCGCTCGCTGCGCTCCCGGCGACGAGCTCAACGTGTGTCCCGCCGGCCAGAAGATCGGCAGCCGTGCGCGAGTCCAGGATTCGCTGCTCGGGTTCGCCGTCGACGACCGGGAACACCGTGCGCAGGATCTCGTGCCGGTCCACGACATCCCGGACCGCCCGGTTCATGGCATCGGCGTCCAGCGCGTGCGCCAGGCGCAGCGCGCCCGACATGTTATAGGTCGACTCGGCCGGCGACATCCGGTTGATGAACCACAACCGGGTCTGCGCCTGCGACAGCGGGATTCGCGCCGGACGCGGTGGCTGCGACCGGGTCGCGGCGGACGGGTCGGACTGCGGGACGACCACGGCGCGTGACGCGAGATCGGCGAGGTCGACCGCGTCGAAGACGTCGGTCAGGGCGATCCCCAGCCCGTGGTCGACACGTGCGCGGGCCACCATCCGGGCGGCGAGCAACGAATCCGCACCCAAAGCGAAGAGATTGTCCGAGACGCTGACCCCCTCACGGTCCAGCGCCTCCTCCACCAGCGACACGATCGCCCGCTCGACCGGGGTCTGCGGCGTCCGGAAACTCGTTGCGGCGGAGCCGAGTACGGGAACCGGCAGCGCGCGTGTGTCCAGCTTGCCCGACCGGGTGGTGGGAAACGCATCGAGGAAGACAATCCCCGGCGGAACCATGTGTCCGGGGAGTCGCCGTCGGCAGTGCGCACGCACAGCGTCGGCATCGAGCAGTTGCCGGGTGTCACCGGCATCATGATCGGCGCGGGATTCGGGCACGGACCCATCCCGGCGAGCACGGAGATAGGCGACGAGAACCGGTGCGGGCCCGAGATCGCGGCGGGCGACGACCGCTACCGCGTCGACGCCCGGGATCGCGGCGATCACCGCCTCCACCTCGCCGGGTTCCACGCGCTGACCCCGGATCTTGATCTGCTGATCGGTTCGTCCCAGATACTCCAGTTCACCGTCGGCAGTCCATCGGACCAGATCCCCGGTGCGGTACATCCGGGCACCCACGTCCCCCCGCGGATCGGCCGTGAACCTGCCTGATGTCAGTCCCGGCGCACCGACGTAGCACGATGCCAGCTGCGGCCCCACCAGATACAACTCGCCGGCGACCCCGACCGGAACCGGACGGAGTCGGCTGTCGAGGACCCGCACCTCGGTCCCCGGTACCGGGTGTCCGATCGGAACGACGGGACCATCCGTCGTGACCCGCTGGGCGGTCACGTCGATCGCCGCCTCGGTCGGCCCGTACAGATTCACCAGTCCGGCACGGGTGGTCGACCGTACGCGCCGGGCGAGCCGGGCCGGCAGCGCCTCGCCCGACGTGAACACCCAGCGCACGTGGTCGGGTAGGGAGAGCCGTTCGTGCGCCATCGTGTCGGTTCCGCCGAAGTCGTCGACGGACTGAGTCGTCGAACCACCGGGGTCCGGTCCGAGCACCACGTCGAGATAGGCATCGAGCATGGACGGTACGAAATGCAGGACGGTGACGCCGGAGCGCGCGATGAGGTCGCGTAGGTACGCGGGATCGCGGTGTCCGCCGGGCATCGCGATCACCATCCGCGCCCCGACGCGCAACGGCCACAGCAACTCCCAGACCGACACGTCGAAGGTCGCCGGCGTCTTGTACAGCACGCCGTCCCCCGCGGCGATCGGGTGACCGTGCTGCATCCACCCGAGGCGTTGCTCGATCGCCCGATGACCGATCTCAACACCTTTGGGGGTCCCGGTCGATCCCGACGTGAAGATGACGTAGGCGGCCAGATCAACCGGAACCCGGGTCTCCCGATGCGGCCGTGCAGTCGGACCGGGAAGCGGGGAGTCGAGACCGGCGATGAAGTGTGCGTCGACGACCAGGGCGGGTTCGACCGCGGCGATGATCGCCTGTCGCCGCTCGTCCGGTTCGGCCGGATCGACGGGCACGTAGGCCGCACCCAGCCCGATCGCGGCATACACCGCGCACACCTGCTCGATCGAGCGTTCCAGTGCCACGACGATGCGATCGCCGCGCCGCGCGCCCAGACTCGTGAATCGGTCCGCGAATGTGTCGCAGGCACGCGCGAATTCGCGGTAGGTGAGGGTGGTGTCGCCGAACGTCACCGCGGCCGCGTCCGGCGTCGACTCGACCTGGCGATCGAAGGCGGCCAGCACGTGCTCACCGACAACGCCGACGGCCGGCCCGCCGGAACCGAGGTGATCCAGGGTTGCCGACTCCCCGGCCATCAGCAGGTCGAGGTCGGTGACCGGCCGGTTCGGGTGCGCGACGAACTGGGTGAGCACGTTGAGCAGGCGACCGCGATGTGCCTCGAGTTCCGCCGACCCGTACAGCGTGGGGTTCGCGTGCAGACCCACTTCCAGCGGGGCCTCCGGGCCGGCCGCGAAGACGTTCATCACCAGGTCTTCGACCAGACCGGCGGACAGCATGTGATAGCGCACGCGGGCGCCGTCGATGACAATCGGCTTGTCGAACAGCAACAGGTTGACCAACGGTCCGAACGACGTACCGCGGGCATCACCGAAACCGGCTGCCGCCCTGATGTCCTCCGATCGATACCGTTGATGGCGCAGACCCGCGGTGATCTCCGCGCTGACCGCCGCGACGACGTCGGCGCACGTCGCCGAGGAGATTCCGTCCACACGCAGCGGCAACATGTTGGAGACCATCCCGGCCGAGTGCCGGACGCGCGCCGTCGTCCGCGCGGTGACCGGCAGACTGAGGACGATGTCGTCGCTGCCGGACATGCGCGCCAGGAACGCGGCGAACGCGGCGGTGAGGATGGCAGCAACCGAGGCGTCGAGATCCCGGGCGCACCGACGCAGCGCCTCATCCAGTTCGGGACCGAGCAGCCCGGCGGAGACGACGGTCTCGTTGCGGACGCCGGCGGTGGCCGGGTGTGCCGCGAGGCTGACCCGCTCGGGGAGCCCGGCGGCACGTTCCTGCCAGAACTCGCGGTCTTTCTCGAACCGCGTGCTCTGCCGGTAGGCGGCGTCGTCGGCGACCACCTCGGCGATACTGGCGCGGCGGACCGGTCGGCGTCCGGTTCGCGGCGGGACCGCGGCAGCGACCTCCGCCGCAGGATTCGGCGCGCGGTGCTCGTTGTAGCGCGCCACCGCTTCGTGCAGGCACATCAGTGCGCCGTATCCGTCGAACGCGATGTGGTGACCGCGCATGTACCAGTACGTCCGGTCGTCGGCGATCCGGATGAAGGCCGCGACGGCGACCGGATCGGCCAGCAGGTCCACCGACCGCTGATGGTCGGCGCGCATCCAGTCGGCGGCGGCCGCTTCGGGATCCGGGTGCGTCCGCAGATCGATGTCGATCACGTCGAACGGTACGGAGAAGTCGATGTATTGCCGAGGCGTGCCGTCGACCTCGATCACACGCGTGTACGCCGTCTGCAGGTCGCGTGCCGCCTCCAGCACTCCCCGACGGAACAGCTCCCGATCGAACGGGCGTCCGTCGTCGACGATGTCGAGGTAGTGCGCGACGGTGACCGAGTGGTCGTCGACCAGGTTCTCGGCAAACCACATGGCGCGTTGGGCCGCGGTCAGCTCCAGTAGATCCGCCCCTCGAGGCGCGCGGGGTGCCCCCGGGCGCCAGTCTCCCCCAGTCCCATCTCGGTGGGACACAGTGTCATCCATGCCTCGTCCGACGTCGGTTTCGGCGATTGGGTCGCTCGACGATGACGCCCCCGCGTCCCCCCGCAGCGATCGTCGAACAGCAACGAATCATACGCGGTACATCGCATCCGCTTCGGAAAGTGATACATCCCGCACGACCGGCCGTTCCCGACGATCGGACGACTTCGAAAACTGGTGTGACAGATGGGAACACCCGAGTGCGATGGAGCCACACTGGTCACTTTCGTACCGTCTGGCGTGGTTCCGGGACCGTAGGATTCGGTCGTTCGACCGACACCGGGGCAGAACGACATCTCGGACATGGCTTCGCCCGGCGCCGGACAAGGCAAGATCGGACTGGTGTCAGACGTGCAGTTGATCGAGGTGGGCCCGCGGGACGGGTTGCAGAACGAGCAGACCCTGCTCTCCGTCGAGGAGAAGATCGAGTTCATCGCCCGGGCCGTCGACGCCGGCGTGCGCCGGATCGAGGCGGTGAGTTTCGTGAACCCCAAACGCGTACCGCAGATGGCCGGCGCCGAGGAGGTCATGGCCGGGGTGCCCCGCGTGGACGGTGTCTCCTATATCGGGCTCGTCCTCAATCGTCGTGGTCTCGACCGCGCTCTCGCCTCCGCGGTCGACGAGGTGAACGCGGTCGTCGTGGCCACCGAGGCGTTCAGCCGCCGTAATCAGGGCTGCAGCGTCGAGGACACCGTTTCCGCGGCCGTCGACGTGGTGCGCGACGCGCGCGCGGCCGGCCTCGCGACGACGGTGACCATCGCGGTCGCGTTCGGCTGCCCGTTCACGGGCGAGGTCGACCCGCGCCGGATCTCCGACATCGTGGCGCGGTTGACCGATCAGGCCGCCCCGGACGAGATCGCTCTCGCCGACACGATCGGCGTCGGGGTCCCGGCGCAGGTCCGCGATCTCGCCGCCCGCACGGCGGAGCGTGCGCCCGGTATTCCACAGCGCTGGCATTTCCACAACACGCGGAACACCGGTTACGCGAATGCTCTCACCGCGCTCGATTCGGGTGCCGGCGCCATCGACGCCAGTGTCGGCGGATTCGGTGGGTGTCCGTTCGCGCCCGCGGCGACCGGCAACATCGCGTCCGAGGATCTCGTCTACGCACTCGATCGGTCCGAGGTCATCACGGGTGTCGACATGCAGGGGCTGATCGACGCCGCCGCGTGGCTGGGCCGTGCCCTCGACAAGGATGTCCCCGCACTCATCGGACGTGCCGGAGCATTTCCGGCCGTCCGCGGAGACGGGGACATCTGAGCGGGACCCCATCGGTGCGAACGCACCGGTGGGAAACCCTTCGCCGACTATCCGGTGGTGTGGACGATCAGCACGTCGCACGCCGACTTGCGGGCCACGTCGGCGGGGACCGATCCGAGGAGCCGGCCGGCGATCGAATTCAGGCCGCGATTGCCCACGACGAGAAGATCGGCCTTGACGTCGCTCACCAACTGCAGGAGGGCGTCGACCGGGGCACCCTTGACCGGGCGCTGCACCACGTTCGACGCACCGGCCTTGGTGGCCCGTTCCTTCGCGGTTCGCAGGATCTCCTCGGTCGGCGTCGATCCGGTGACCTGGTACGCCTCGTCTTTCAGGACATCCGCGGCGTCGCCGGCTCCGCGCTCGTTCGGGAAGTACGCGCACGCGATCACCAACTGAGCGTCGCCCGCGAGTGCACCCGCACGCTCCACAGCCTTCATCGACGACTCGGAGCCGTCCGTTCCGACGACGACGGTTTCGTAAGAGCTCATCCCAACCTCTCGACATGAATTCGCCTCGCTGCCCATCAGCGAGGCGTCATCGCGTATACCCACAATGCAGGGGTCCTGCACGGGGACATTAGTGTGCCACGGGCGCGTCTGTCCCCCGTTCGTGGTGATCGGCACATCGTGAACCCGACGCTGCCACGCTGAACGGACGTCACTTGATCCCGGCCGCGTCCATCCCTCGCATCTCCTTCTTCAGATCGGCGATCTCGTCGCGGAGTCGTCCGGCGAGTTCGAACTGCAGATCCCGAGCAGCACTCATCATCTGGTCGGTGAGTTGCGACACGAGGTCGGCGAGCTCGGCGCGGGGCATCATCGACACGTCACGCTTCTCGATGACCCCCGAACTACCGGCCTTCGACACCTCACCCTGTGCGCGGCGTCCGCGGCTGGAGTTGCGTCCGGAACCACCGACCGCCACGGCCTCGTCCTCGGCTTCCTTGTAGACCTGGTCCAGGATGTCGGCGATCTTTTTGCGCAGCGGCTTCGGATCGATGCCGTTCGCCTTGTTGTACGCGATCTGCTTCTCCCGACGCCGCTCGGTCTCGTCGATGGCGTTGCGCATCGAATCGGTGATCTTGTCCGCATACATGTGGACCTCGCCGGACACGTTGCGGGCCGCGCGACCGATCGTCTGGATGAGCGACGTTGTGCTCCGCAGGAAGCCCTCCTTGTCGGCGTCGAGAATCGCCACGAGCGAGACCTCGGGCAGGTCGAGGCCCTCGCGGAGCAGGTTGATGCCCACCAGGACGTCGTAGTCACCGGAGCGCAGCTGGCGGAGCAGTTCGACACGACGCAGGGTGTCGACCTCCGAGTGCAGGTACCGGACGCGGATACCGAGTTCGAGCAGGTAATCGGTGAGATCTTCGGCCATCTTCTTGGTCAGGGTGGTCACCAGGACGCGCTCGTCGCGATCGGTTCGCTCACGGATCTCGTGGACCAGATCGTCGATCTGGCCCTTGGTGGGCTTCACCACGACCTGCGGGTCCACGAGTCCCGTCGGACGGATCACCTGTTCGACGAACTCGCCGTTGGACTGGCCCAGTTCGTACGGCCCGGGAGTCGCGGACAGATACACGGTCTGTCCGATGCGGTCGACGAACTCGTCCCATGTGAGCGGTCGGTTGTCGACCGCCGAAGGCAATCGGAATCCGTACTCGACGAGGTTGCGCTTGCGCGACATGTCGCCCTCGTACATGCCGCCGATCTGGGGCACCGTCACGTGCGACTCGTCGATGACGAGGAGGAAGTCGTCCGGGAAGTAGTCGATGAGCGTGGCCGGCGCGCTCCCCGCGGCTCGACCGTCGATGTGGCGCGAGTAGTTCTCGATGCCCGAGCAGAACCCGACCTGACGCATCATCTCGAGGTCGTAGGTGGTGCGCATGCGAAGACGCTGGGCCTCCAGCAGCTTGCCCTTGCCCTCCAGCTCGGCGAGTCGTTCCTCGAGCTCGCGCTCGATGCTCGCCATCGCCTTCTCCATGCGCTCGGGCCCGGCAACATAATGGGTGGCCGGGAAGATGCGCAGCGAGTCGACCTGGCGCACGACGTCACCGGTCAGCGGATGCAGGAAGTACAGCGACTCGACCTCGTCGCCGAAGAACTCGATGCGCACAGCCAGTTCCTCATAGGACGGGATGATCTCGACCGTGTCCCCGCGCACCCGGAAGCTGCCGCGGGTGAACGACATGTCGTTGCGCGTGTACTGGACGTCGACGAGCAGACGCAGCAGGGCGTCTCGATCGATCTCCTGACCGACCTCGATCTCGACGGACCGGTCGAGATAGGACTGCGGCGTACCGAGGCCGTAGATGCAGGACACCGAGGCGACGACGACCACGTCGCGTCGCGACAGCAGGCTCGACGTCGCCGAGTGACGTAGGCGCTCGACGTCGTCGTTGATCGACGAGTCCTTCTCGATGTAGGTGTCGGTCTGCGCGATGTACGCCTCGGGTTGGTAGTAGTCGTAGTACGAGACGAAGTACTCGACGGCGTTGTTGGGCAGCATCTCGCGCAGTTCGTTCGCGAGCTGCGCCGCGAGCGTCTTGTTCGGCGCCATCACGAGCGTCGGGCGCTGGACCTGCTCGATGAGCCAGGCCGTGGTCGCCGACTTTCCGGTGCCGGTCGCGCCGAGGAGGACGATGTCCTTCTCCCCGGCCTTGATCCGGCGGGTGAGGTCTTCGATGGCGGCGGGCTGGTCGCCGGCCGGTTCGTACTCGCTGACGACCTGCAGGCGGGCATCGGTCCGCTCGATCTCGCCGACCGGCCGGAACTCCGAGTGCGCGATGACGGGGCGTTCTGCTGCAAAAGCCATAGTGCCAGGGTAAACGCGACCTATGACATCGATGTTCCCGCGGACCGGCGTCCGACGAGCGCGGCGACGAGCACGACCGCCGAGCACAGCGGGATCGGCTGGCCGACGACGACGAACACTCCGACGTCGGCGAGGACCGCGACGGGTGCCGCGACCCGGACCGCCGGGCCCGGAACCGGCGCCGTGCCGCGGGACCGGCGCGGCACGCGCGACCACGGTTTCGCGATCGACAGCCAGCCCTGGAACGCGATCAACGTGGCCATCAGGACCGTCGACGCGAGCAGGCCGGCCGACGCGACTTCGCGGGCGCGCGCCGCCGAGTCGAGAGCTGGTGAGAGCACCGCGATCCCGACGACGAGCTGGCTCACCGTGATCGCGAACTTCACGAGGACCCACCAGTGGAGGAAGAAGCCCCACGGCGTCGTGGCGGACAACAGGAATCCCGACATCGCGGACACATTGGCAGAGACCACCAGGACCGTGGTGTCGAGGACGTGCGCGGCGACCGCGCCCCCGTCCCCGGGACTCAGCATCAGAACCGCCATCGCGAGCGCCTGGCTCATCCAACAGACCGACGAGAGCACGTGTATCCACAACAGCACGTGCCGTGCGCGCTTGACGGTCGGCCGCGCTGTGATTCGTTCGCGGGCCACAGCACGGCCCCGTTCGGCGACGAAAGTCCTCATGTTCCGACCATCCCGCGGACCGGCGGTCGGACGCATCGGTGAGAACTCGGGCTTTCACCCTGAGATCGTCGGTGAGGCTGTCTAGATTCAGAGCATGACGAGCGATGGCGGGCGCACCGCCGACCCCGGGTCAGCACCGCACCCGCTGCACCCGCCGAAACGCGAGGTCTTCGACGTCCCGGCGATGACGAACACCGACAACAAGGGATTCGTCCGGGAGGTCGAGGAGTATCGCGTCACCGACTTCGGGCTGTACATGTCGCGCCACGCTCCCGGGCACCCCAGATTCGACCACCTGGAGTCATGGCTGCTACCCGCTTTGGGGTTGCGCGCCAACATCTTCCACTACCAGGGCGGCTACCGCGAAGGGCAGCGCCTGTACCTGGATGTGGGCCGGTTCGCCGGCCCCGACGACGACGGCCGGTGGCATGCCGAGGACTGGTACCTCGATCTCGTCGACGTGCCGGGCACCCCTCCCCTGCTGCTCGACACCGACGAGCTGCTCGAGGCCCACCGTGACGGTTTGCTCGACACCGCGCAGTGCGTCGAAGCCGTCGAGATCGCCACGCGTGCACTCGTCGGTGCGGCGGAACACGGCAACGACATACAGGCCTGGCTCGACGCCGCGGCGGGTGGCGCGGTGGCCTTTCGCGACCACGACCACCGTCGCCATGGCCAGGCCGGTAGATCAGTACGTCGGTAGCACGAAACAGGATCCGTTACGGATGAAGTCCGGGAGCTGGACGCCGGTGCCCACCGTGACCGCCCTCGACTTCTCGACTCCGTCGAGGGTCGCCTTCAGCAGGTAGCGGCCCGGCGTCGACGGCCGCCACTTGGGCCGGATCTCGACACTCGTGGGCTTCTGGTCGTAGATCGTGACCGTGCGCCCGGCGCCCACCAGGGTGACCTTCAGATTCGACTTCGCCGAACGCGGATCGCTGACGAGAACCGACAGTGTGTAGGAACATCCCGCGCCGTACACCCCGTAGTTGAACGAGCCGTTGGCCGACGAGCCGTAACCCGGAAGAGTGTCCACCGCGATGCCCTGCAGCGCCGCCTCCGCCGGCGCGGCCAGCGCCACGCTTGCGCACGCAACTGCACCGAAAGCTATTGCGCCACTGGCAATCCGCGCGCGACTCCGACTTCCCCGACCGACCATGCTGTGCTCCACTCCTGGGCTTCGTCCTCAGCGACCACCCCCACCGCGGGGGCGTGCGACTCACAAGTTAGCAGCGGACGGGGCAGCATGTGCCGATTTTGGTAACGTTTGTAGTCAGTTTTTGTGCCAACCGCCGGTCAGCGTGTCACGACCCGCACCGTGGCCGGCCGCCCCGGGTCACACGACCCGTACTGATCCGGTCCGGCCGGTGCGAATCCACCGTCGGCGAGACGATCCGCCAAGCCCTCCGCGGCGCCGGCGTCACGTGCGGTCACCCGCAACTCGACCGTCGCCGGGTCGACGATGTCGACCGCGGTGGCCAGTTCGCCGGCGAGCGCCCACAATCGGTTCACCAGACGCGCGGACGGACCATTGGGATTCGGTTCTGCTGCCACGAGTCCGGGCACCGACTCGGCGACGCGACGCTCGCGGACGTTCAACTCGAGCGGCACGAGGCGCTCGTCCCAGACCCGGGCGGCCGATGCCGCCAGTTCCTCGGGGGCGCCCGAGTTGTCCAGCCATACGTCGGCCACGGCACGACGCTGCTCGTCGGTCGCCTGCGCGGCGATGCGGGCACGGGCATCGGCCTCGGCAACACCCCGCATGGTCGTCAGCCGGTGCAACCGCACGTCGGCCTCGGCGAACACGATCACGACCAGATGGAAGAACGGCGCCGTGTGGTTCTCGACCAGCAGCGGGATGTCTTGCACCACAATTGCGTCGGCCGGTGCGTCGTCGAGCATGGCCTGAGTCCGCGCCCCGATGAGCGGGTGGGTGATGCCGTTGAGCGTCAGCCTCGACTCGTCGTCGACGAAGGCCTTCGCCGCGAGAGCCGGACGATCGAGACTCCCGTCGGCGGCCAGGATGTCCGGACCGAACGCCTCGACGAGCGCAGCCAGACCCTCGGATCCCGGCTCGACCACCTCCCGGGCGACCTTGTCCGCGTCGATGATGTATGCGCCCCGCTCGACGAACGTCTTTGCCACAGTCGATTTGCCGGCCCCGATGCCACCGGTCAGCCCAAGCCTGATCACGCCCACCAGTCTGACAAATCCGTCTGCGACACGTTGGAAGGCCCCCGCAGACACGAGAGACCCCGTCTCGCGCGATGACCCTCAGCGGGTCACGACGTCGAGACGAGGTCTCCTCGGGTTGATGGATCAGCCGGTGACGGCCGCCAGTTCGATGGTCTCGTGCGGCAGGTCCGCCTCGCCGACCTTCTCGTTCTTGTTCAGATCGACGGCGACGATCTTCTTGGCCGCCGGGTCACTGACGTAGGCGATGCCCTCCTGCACCACGACGTTCGGCATCGGGGACTGCCACTCGTCGGGTTCGGTCCATGCGCCGATGGCGGGGATCGTGGCGGTCTTCGCGGCCGTGTTGGCGTCGAAGACGTGTAGGGCACCGTCGGTTCCCAGGATCACGGCGGACCCGCCGGGACCGCGCTCGATGGACCGGAAGCTGTAGGAGGTGCCGAGGTCGACGAGCCGGAGCTGACCGGTGCGGGTGTCGGTGAGCGAGAACCGGGTCGGCCGTTCGAGTTCGGCGTCCGGATCGGACTTGTAGTCACCGAGGATGATCGGGGACTCCTCGCTGCCGGCCTGGTTGCCGATGCGGCCGTACTCGTCGGGGCTCTCGACCTTGCGGATGTCGTTCCCGTTCACGATGAGCAGTCCGTCCTCGCAACCGAAAGCGAGGACTCCGTCGGCGCCGGCGGCCTCACCGTGCACGCCCGGGCACTGGTCGTTGCGCACGATCTCCTTGCGCTCGGGGTCGAGAATTGCAATCCCGCTGCGCGAGTCCTCGTTTCCGACGGTGACGACGACCGTGCCGTCCTCACGGAACACCGCGACCCCGTGATGCGGCTCGGGAAGTGTGAACGAGGTCGACGCCGGGTTCCCGCGCAGGAGCTCGGCGGGCTCGACGATGTCGACCTGGCCCGTGCCGTCGGTGAAGAGGGCGATCCGGGAGTCGTGCGGCACAACGTGTCCCGGCTCTTCACCGCCGAACGTCATGTCGGTGAGGGCCGGTGTCGTCGTGTAGTAGTGACCATGGTCGCCGTGTTGACGCGTCCAGGTACCCATGTCGAGAACCCGGAACCCGTCCGACTCCGAGACGAACACATTACGGCCGTTGTCGGCGCTGTTGAGTCGGATGAAGCCGTCGATCGGGAGGTCGGCGACCTGCTCCAACGACTCCGCGTCGAGGACCAGGATGCCGCCGTCGTAGCTGAGCGCGAGGCGCGGCGTGGCGCTCTGCTGCTCGACGGCCGCGGCCGAGCTGGAGGCGGGCGCGGATTCGCTCGAATGCTCGCTCCCGCAGGCGACGAGCGCGAACGACGCGGCGGTGAGAAACGCGAGAGAGCGGGTCAGTTTTGTCCGTTGTGCAAACACCCGAACAGTGAACATGGATATGAAAATCATTGTCAACAACGCATGGGATGGTGACGGCCCGCAACGGCCGCTCCTCACGAACCCCCGGCATCAGGACAGCATTGGCCGCAACCCGTCGAGCACGCAGGCGAGTCCGAATTCGAAGGCGTCGTCGGGGGCGCCGGGCGCCTGATGGATCTCTCCGACCGCACTGCCGACCCGATCCGACAGGGGGTACGCACCATCGGGGATGACCGCCGCGAGTTCAGGACCGACGATCTCCCACCATCGCGCGTCGCTCATCCCGGATTCCTCGGCGGCCGTCCGCTCCCCGACCGCCTCGCGGGCGTTGCCGGCCACGAAGGCACCGAGCAGTGCGATGATGTGGTCTCGCTGCACATCCGAGATGTCGGTCGACTCGAGCAATTCGAGCTGCCGCTCGTACCGGGCCAGACGGTGCGGGCCCAGCACCTGGCGCCACGGCGAGGTCGCCAGCAGCCATGGGTGGTCGAGACACTCGGCACGCAGTGCGCGCGCGACTTCCGCCAGGGACTCGACGACGGTCGGCGCCGGCCCGGGCATCGGAGTCCGTGCCGTCACGTGATCGATCATGAGCGCCACCAGCACATCACGCGTCGGCACGTAGGTGTACAGACTCATCGGCCCGACGCCCAGTTCGGCGGCCAGGGCGCGCATCGAGACCGCAGCGAGCCCGCGCTCGTCCGCGAGGTCGATCGCCGCCGTCACGATGTCGTCGACCGATACCCGCTGCCGCGGCCCCCGCCGCGGGCCGACGTCTCCGGCCTCGGCTCGCCAGAGCAGTCGGACCAGCGTGCGTGCATCATCTGAGGTCGACACAGTGACGCCTTTCCCGTACGGTGTACCGAGTAATAATCCCGTACACCGTACCAAGAGGAGTGTCCGCTGCCCACTCAGGCCACGTATCTGCCGGACCTGCACCAGTTCGCGCTCTGGTCTTCCCACCAATCCGACGCCGGGAACCTATCGGACAGCTGCCGTCTCGCGGTCCCTGACGGCCGCGACCTCGTCGTTCGCGACGTCCGCTGCGAACTCGTCGACCCCCCGGCACTCCTGGCCGCGTGCGACCAGGGTGATCCGAGCCGAGTCGCGGAGTCGGTCGAAGCGTGGCGACGCACACTCGCCGGCGACTCCGCGACACCGCTGCCGCTCGCCGCACACGCCGAGATCGATCCCACCGGTACGGCGATGACGACTGCGGACTTCGCCCGTACAGCGCTGCAGGAGTGTCTCGCCGCCGAGGACATACTGCGAGACACTCTGCGAGCCCACCTGCGGCCGTATCAGATTCGCGGTATCGCCTGGCTGGCCCGGACCGCGGAGGTCACCGGCGGTGCCGTGCTGGCCGACGAGATGGGACTGGGCAAGACCGTCCAGGCGATCGGACTGCTGACGCTTCGGGCGCACAAGGGACCACAGCTGGTCGTCTGCCCGACCAGCCTCGTGACCAATTGGAGTCACGAGGTGGCCCGCTTCGCGCCTGATCTGAACGTGTACACCGGCCCCCTCGAGCATGCGCCGGACGGGCCCGGTTCGATCACCGTGATCTCCTACGCGAGACTGCGACTGAGCATCGCCGATGTCCGTCGATTCGACTGGGCCACAGCCGTGTTCGACGAGGCGCAGGCCCTGAAGAACCCGCGCACCCAGGTGTCACGCGCGGCGCGCACCGTCGGCGCCCGGGCTCACGTCGCGTTGACCGGCACTCCCATCGAGAACAGTCTCGACGACCTCTGGGCGATTCTCCGGGTCGTCGCGCCCGCACTGTTTCCTCACCGGGCGGTGTTCCGGCGGCGCTTCACCAAAGCCGTCGACGACGGCGACGCCGGCGCGCTGCGACGACTTCGGGTGGCGGTCGCGCCGGTGATGTTGGCGCGCACCAAGTCCCGCGTGGCGTCGGCGCTGCCGCCGAAGATCGCCAATCCGGTGCTCGTCGATCTGACCGACGAACAGGCGCAGCTCTACGACGCTCACCTCGCGCGCGTGGAAGACACCGGCTTCGGCGACGGATTCGAACGACACGGACGGATTCTCGCCACACTCACCCGGCTCAAGCAGATCTGCAACCATCCCGGCCTCGTCACCGGCGACACCCGGGTGCTCGCGGGACGCTCGGGCAAGCTCGACGTGTGCACGGAGATCCTCGGCGACAACCTGCGTACCGGCTCCCCCACGCTCGTCTTCACCCAGTACCGGGAAACCGGTGAACTCCTCGTCCGGCACTTCGCCGAACAACTGGCGGTCGACGCACCGTTCTTCCACGGCGGTCTCTCGGCGAGCCGTCGCGACGAACTCGTCGCCGCCTTCCAGTCGG
Organism: Gordonia sp. SCSIO 19800; assembly: GCF_018132775.1. Lineage (NCBI taxonomy): Bacteria > Bacillati > Actinomycetota > Actinomycetes > Mycobacteriales > Gordoniaceae > Gordonia > Gordonia sp. SCSIO 19800. The sequence goes on from NZ_JAGRQM010000031.1 coordinate 30,894, forward strand.
GCGATGGCCCCGGTCTGATGGTCATGAGCCTCAAAGCCGGCGGCGTCGGACTCACCCTCACGCGCGCCTGCGACGTCATCCACTTCGACCGCTGGTGGAATCCGGCGGTCGAGGCCCAGGCGTCCGACCGCGTGCACCGAATCGGCCAGGAACGTCCCGTCACGATCACCACCTTGACCTCGGCCACATCCCTCGAAGAGCACATCGATCGCCTGCACCGGCGCAAGTCCGTGCTCGGCGCGCACGCGGACGACACGTCCGCTCTCACCGAGCTGACCGGCCTCGACGACCAACGGTTGATGGACATCCTGCGGCGTCACCGGGAGGCGCGATGACCAGCACTCCTGCCGAATTCGGGTTCACCCGCTGGGGCGCCGAGATCGTCCGGCTCGCCGAGCCGATCTCGGCGCGTGGCCCCAACGCCTCGGCGCCACGAGCCCGCAGTGTCGCCCGCAACGGCGGCGTCACGCTCACCGTCGACGGACGTTCGGTCAGCGGTCTGGTGCAGCGTGGCGGCGAGGCGTCGATGGCACACCTCGAGTTCGATGCCATGTCCCCGGCCACCGCGACGACGCTGCGGGAGGTGCTCGGCGAGTCCACCGAACCGACCGACTACATGCATCGTCGCCTCATCGAAGCGGCGTCGTGGTCGTCACCGGTTCTCGAGGTCGCCGACTGCTCCTGCCGCGCCCGCGGCGACCGGTGCCTGCACATCCTCGCCACGCTTTATGCCCTCGCCGCGGCCGTCGATCGAGAGCCCTCGCTGGCCCTCCGCCTACGCGACTTCGAGGCACGGCTCAGCGGAGTCGCCGGTGGCGCGGACCACCCGGATGGACCACCGAGCCGGATGCCGCTGCGGTGGGCGGCTCTGACGACCTTCGACGCCCGCGATTATTGGAGTACGGGGCGTCGGACCGGGCCGCCCGACTGACCGCCGAGTGTGAGAACGAGAGAAGCCCTCCCGGTTTTCCCGGGAGGGCTTCTTCATGGTGCTCGGTGAGCGAGGCGTGTCAGGCGTTGCCCGACAGCTTCTCACGCAGTGCGGCGAGCTGCTCGTCGCTGGCCAGCGAACCGCCGGCCGACGATCCGCCGGTCGAGCTGCTGCTCGACGACGATCCGCCGCGGCTCTCCGACGCCGACGAGTAGTCGGTCGGGGCGTTGGCGGCCTCTGCGGCAGCAGCGGCGAACTTCTCCATCTGGGCGGTGTGCATCTTGTGGCGACGCTCGGCCTCGGCGTACCGGGCCTCCCATGCCTCACGCTGCTTCTCGAAGCCTTCGAGCCACTCGTTGGTCTCGGCGTCGAAGCCCTCGGGGAAGATGTAGTTGCCCTGCTCGTCGTAGCTGTCGGCCATGCCGTACTTCGAGGGGTCGAACTCCTCGGTGTAGTCCTCGTTGGCCTGCTTCAGGCTCAGCGAGATCCGACGACGCTCCAGGTCGATGTCGATGACCTTGACCATCGCGTCGTCACCGACGGCGACGACCTGATCCGGCACCTCGACGTGGCGCTCGGCCAGCTCGGAGATGTGGACCAGACCCTCGATGCCCTCGTCGACCCGGACGAACGCACCGAACGGCACCAGCTTCGTGACCTTGCCCGGCACGATCTGGCCGATGGCGTGGGTGCGGGCGAACTGGCGCCAGGGATCTTCCTGAGTTGCCTTGAGCGACAGCGACACACGCTCGCGGTCCAGATCGACGTCGAGGACCTCGACGGTGACCTCGTCGCCGACGGCGACGACCTCGGACGGGTGATCGATGTGCTTCCAGGACAGCTCGGAGACGTGGACCAGACCGTCGACGCCGCCGAGATCGACGAACGCACCGAAGTTGACGATCGAGGACACGACGCCCTTGCGGACCTGGCCCTTCTGCAGCTGGTGCAGGAACTCGCTGCGGACCTCGGACTGGGTCTGCTCGAGCCATGCGCGACGCGACAGGACCACGTTGTTGCGGTTCTTGTCGAGTTCGATGATCTTGGCCTCGATCTCCTTGCCGATGTACGGCTGCAGATCGCGGACGCGGCGCATCTCCACGAGCGATGCCGGGAGGAAGCCGCGCAGGCCGATGTCCAGGATCAGGCCGCCCTTGACGACCTCGATGACGGTGCCCTTGACGGCCTCGTCCTTCTCCTTGAGCTCCTCGATGGTGCCCCAAGCCCGCTCGTACTGCGCACGCTTCTTGGAGAGGATCAGACGGCCTTCTTTGTCCTCCTTGGTGAGGACCAGGGCTTCGACCTCGTCACCGACGTTGACGACCTCATTGGGGTCGACGTCGTGCTTGATCGACAGTTCGCGAGAAGGGATGACGCCTTCGGTCTTGTAACCGATGTCGAGCAGAACCTCGTCCCGATCGACCTTGACGATGGTGCCTTCCACGATGTCGCCATCGTTGAAGTACTTGATCGTGGAGTCGATGGCGGCGAGAAAGTCCTCGGCAGTGCCGATGTCATTGACGGCTACTTGCGGCGAGGTGATCGTGGGGGACGACATATGTTGAGTTGCTCCGGACAGGTGTGTAGTAGGTACGATTCTGCAAAGCTCTGTTGATCGACACCACCTGGACCGGCCTGTCACCGGTCAGGGCAGGTGCGAACCGCGCGTCATCGGGCACACGCGCGTGTAGAAGCCTACTCCAGCGGCATTGTGCTGGGCAAATGGCTCGTCGCACGAGGCCGCCAGGACGTGCGGCCCGGCGGAAAATGAGACGATCCCCACGTGGCGCACTCACTCGAACTCCTCCTCGACGACTCGTCCGACCAGCAGGTTCGGGCCGAATGGGACGCCCTCGCCGCAGCCGGACTCCCCCATCAGAGTCGCGTCGCGTCGCCGACGAATCGGCCACACGTGACGCTGGTGGCCGCGTCCCGGATCGACGGGAACGCCGATCCGGCACTGGCCGCGGTCGCCATGCGTCTGCCGGTGGGCATGCGGCTCGGCGCTCCGATCGTCTTCGGCGGTGGCCGACGATCCACGCTCGCGCGGCTCGTGGTGCCGTCGAGCGAACTACTGTCGGTCCACGCCCAGGTCTCGCGGCTGTCCGCCGAGTTCGTCGACCCCGAGCCGGCCGACACGGCGACAGCCTCGACCGATGGTCGCCGAATGCCGTTCGCGCACACCACTCCCGGGCAGTGGACCCCGCACGTCACCCTCGCGCGGCGGATGGACGCCGAACAGCTCGTCCGCGCCTTCGACATCCTCGACATACGCGCCGAGATCGTCGGCGAGTTCACCGCACTGCGACGCTGGGACCCAGATGCGGGAACCGACGTCGTGCTCGCGGGGCGGGCCTGCTGATCGCGCTGCGGAGTCAGACGGAGGAGCCGCCGTTCCCCCGTCGGCCCGGCAACGCGCCGAGTAGCCGACGAAGCCGGGAGTCCGGACGGAACCGCGGGCAGGACCGCTCGCCGCAGAGCGCGCAATCCGTACCCGTCCGGTAGTGCTCGTGAGCCGATCGGTCGTGACCGCATCGGCAAGTCTGGTCGCCCACGGCGCTCAGGTTACCCAAGCAGGGTCTTCGGACCCGGGGTCGTCGAAGGTTGTGACCCACGTCGTCGCCACGGCGACGAGCGCGTCCCACCGGCACCGGGTGAAGAACTCCGAGATCACGATGAGAGTGACTTGAGAGCCCACGGCCCGATGATCTGGGCATGACCGAAACACTGAGATCCTCCACCGACCGACCAGCACCGAGCGCCGACGAGTTCGCCGAACGACTCTTCGGTTCGACGCTCGCCGCCGCCGAGACCATGAGCGTGTACCTCGGCGAGCGCCTCGGGTGGTACCGATGCCTGGCCGAATCGGGACCCCTCACCGCCGACGGGTTGGCCGAACGAACCGACACCAACGCACGCTATGCCCGGGAATGGCTGGAGATGCAGAGCGCCTTCGGCATTCTCGACGCGGACCTGACCACCCGGCCGCACACCTTCGCGATCTCGCCGGGCGTCGCCGAGGTACTCACCGACACCACCAGCCTGTCGTACCTCGGCGCCCTCCCCCGCATGTTCGCAGCGTCGGCACGCCATCTGCCGGAGTTGCTCGATGCCTACCGGAACGGTGGGGGCGTGAGCTGGGAAACCCTGGGCGCCGACGCGCGAGAGTGCCAGGCCGATCTCAACCGGCCCTGGTTCGACGCACGCCTCGCGCCCGCGCTGGCGGGTGTCGAAGCCCTGCACGAGCGGTTGTCCCGGCCCGGGGCGCGGATCGCCGACGTCGGGTTCGGAGCGGGCCACTCGACCATCGCACTCGCGCGGGCCTACCCGGAGGCCACCTTCATCGGGCTCGACGTCGACGAGGCGTCGGTACGGATGGCCCGTGCGCATGCCGAGGCGGCGGGTGTCACCGACCGCGTGACGTTCCTCGTCGCCGACGGCGACGAGGCCGCGGCGCACGCCCCGTTCGACGCCGCCTTCGCGTTCGAGTGCCTACACGACATGCCGCGGCCGGTCGAGGTCCTCGCCGCGGTCCGGCGCGCACTGGCGCCCGGAGCTTCGCTGATCGTCATGGACGAAGCCGTATCCGACGAGTTCGACGGTCCCGCAGACGATCTCGACAAGATCATGTACGGGTTCTCGTTGCTGGTGTGTCTGCCGGACTCGATGAGTTCACCACCGTCCGCGGCCACCGGCACGGTGTTCCGACCGTCGACGCTGCGTCGGTACGCGCACGACGCGGGTTACGCGGGCGTGACGGTCCTACCCATCGAGGACTTCAGCTTCTTCCGCTTCTACGAGCTGACGACCTGACCCCGCCGGTGCGCGCCCGGCCCGCAACGAGGTGACGGCGACGTCGACGACATCGGACGGAGCCGTGGCGGCACCGGTCGCGACGAGATCGTCCGTCACCGCCTCGCCCAGCGCGGCTCGGATTCGATTCTCGACGGAACCAAGTCGCCCGACGTCGTTCCCGAACGGATCGGACCCGGCCACCTCGTGTGCTCGCCGGGTGGCACCGAGGATCAGAGCGGCCTGTTCGCACCGCCCGAGATCGACCAGGACGTCGATCACAGAGCGCAGGGTCACCCACTGATTCGTCCAGTTTCCCGCTTGCCGAAAATGCTCGAGCACCTCCACGTACGACCGGGCGGCGGCGTCGGTTGCGCCGGAACGGGCCTCGATCGACGCCCGCGACGCCATCGCCACCCCGAGCAGATACCGGTCACCGTGCCGGCGCGCGGACTCGATGGCACCCTCGAGGAGTTGCCGCGCCCGCCCGGGATCGGCGTCGAGCAGACACTCGCCGGACACGTAGCGACACCAGGCCGCGACAACGTCTTCACCCGCTGTGGCACAGGCGATCTCGAGGGACCGCGCAGCCGGGTACGCGTCCTCGCCGCGGTAGGCGCGGATGAGCAGTGCACTGATGTCGGCCATGTGCGCCGCCCCCGGCATCCCGGCCGCCAGTGCGAGTTCGCGGAACGTCCGCGCGTCGTCGAGCGCAGTGTCGAGATCCCCCTGAAACAGGCCGATGTCCACGAGCATCATGTGGAGGTAGACGCGGACCGACGGGTCTGGGCCGGCGTCGAGGCCCCGGCGCGTGCACCGCCGCGCGGTCGGCAGGTCGCCATCGAAGCGGGCACCGCCGGCCGACACCGCCCACACCGCGGACCCGAGCGACGAGTCGTCGTGACGGTCGATGAGCATCCGCGCCCATGCGGTGACCTCCGGACTCATGGTCAGTTCGAGGAAGGGGATCGACCCCTGCAGGATCGTGTCGGCGAGAGCGGGATCGTGAACACTCGCATGGTCGATCGCCTGCCGCACGTCATCGAGCCGTTCATCGATCAGGCGCGCGGCGTCGAGGTGTCCGCGACCGTAGACCTCGCACCCCAACGGACCGAGCCAATCCGCGACCCACGCGGTGTGCGCACACCGCGCACCGTCGAGGGCGTCCCGACTCGCCAGTGCATCGATACCGAAGGCACGCAACGTCTCCAAGAGGAGGTAGCCCCCCGGATCGACCGACACCATGCACGCGTCGACCAGTTCGGCCATCGCATCGGCCACGTCTTCGCGGTCCAGCACTCCCGTCGCCGCGGCCAGGAACTCCGCATCGTCGAGTCCGAACCGGGAGGGGAAGATGCTGAGGACGTCGAACAGACCACGCGCCGAGTCGCTCAGCAGTCCATAGGACCAGTCGACGAGTGCGTGCAGGCTCCGGTGCCGGGGCGCGATCCCGCGCGGACCGCGCAGGACCCGGAAACGCCAGTGCAGTCGGTCGACGAGCACTGCCGGCGGTATCGCGCGCGCCTTCGTCGCCGCGAGCTCGACGCCGAGCGGCAGGCCGTCGAGCCGTCGGCAGATCTCCGCGATCGCCGGCGCCGTTGCTTCGTTCAGCTCGAAGCGTGGATCGCGTGCCCGGGCACGGACACAGAACAGCCGGACGGCATCCGACGACTCGATGGCGGCGGGCGCCGCATCCACGTCCGGCACCGGAAGTGGATCAAGGGAGATGATCTGTTCGGCGGCAATTCCCAGCGGCACCCGCGAGGTCGCGAGCACCGTGACATCTGGGCACCGATCCTGCAGCGCGACAACGAGTTCGACCGCTGCCTCGAGGACGTGCTCACAATTGTCGAGCACGAGCAGTCCGCGTCGACCGGTCAGCGCGCCGGTGACTGCGTCCAGGGCCGCGACATCGCGACGCATCGACAGGCCCGTCGCCGAAGCCACCAGGTGCACCACCGCGTCGCGGCTCGCGACCGCTGCCAGTTCGGCGAACCAGACGGGACGGTCACTCGCCGACCGGACATGGTGCCGGACTAGCGCCGTCTTGCCGACACCACCGGGGCCGAGGACCGTGAAGACCCCGCGTCCCCGCACGGTTGCCGTCAGGCCCGTCAGGTCGGCATCCCGGCCTATCAGCTGGCCCGAATCATGGCTCGCCGCGCCGATTTCGGTATGTGGTACCGCGCCTGTTCCGGCCGGCCGCCGATCCCCGCGGACGCGGCGCGGCGGCGGGGCCCCGTCGAGGATGCGGGCATGCAGTTCGCGGACCGACGGGGCCGGGTCCGTGCCGAGGTCCTCCGCGAGGCGTCGATGCAACCGTTGGTAGGCATCGAGCGCCTCGGCCGCGCGATCCGTCCGCCACAACGCCGCCATGACCCTGAGGTGGAGCCCCTCGCGATAGGGATGATCATCGGCGAAGGGCAGCAACCGGACATAGGCGTCTTCCGGACGGCCGAGGGTGACCAGGGCATCGGCAGCTGTCTCCGCGGCCAGGACACGCCGTTCGAGGAGCGCCCCGACCTCCGGCTGCGCCCAGGCACAGTCGGCGAACTCGCCGTATGGCGTTCCATGCCACAGACTCTCGGCCTGGTCGAGCAGATCGACAGCCAGCTGGGGCTCCACATCCACGACGGCGACGGCCCGTGCCACGGTGTCGTCGAAGAGCAGTGCGTCGACATCGGTCCGATCGACGAGGAGCGTGTACCCGGGCGCGGTCGTGACGACTCGCAGACGGCCGTCGACCTGACGTCGCCGCAAGGTGGTTCGTAGTCGGAAGACGAGGTTGTGCAGGGCCGACTCCGGGGTGGCCGGCGGCGCGTCGGCCCACAGGATGTCGGTCAGCCAGTCCACATCGGCCACCGCATTCGCGCGCAATGCCAGGGCGGCGAGCAGACAGCGGAGGCGAGGGGTGCCGAACTGCGGTCGGGACACACCCGCGTCATCCGGTGTGTCCACCGGACCCAGCAGAGTGAGACAGACCATGGCCTTATCATCGCAGGATGTCCCCCAACCAGGCGGAATCCGAACAAACCACATCGAACGGCCCGGGGTCGAGCCGTCCCCCGAGGATCCTCGGCGAGGTCGACTCCGCGACCAGTGACCGTGCCAGCCGGTGGTGGTGGGATCACGACGCGGAGAACTATCACGTCGAGCACGGCGACTTCCTCGGTGCCCATGCCGCGGGCGGAGATTTCGTGTGGTGTCCGGAGGGTCTACGCGAGGCCGATGTTCGGCTCCTGGGGGACATCGAGGACCAGGACATCCTCGAGATCGGCTGCGGTTCGGCGCCCTGCGCCCGATGGCTGGCCGCGCACGGCGCGCGCGCAGTCGGCGTCGACCTGTCGCGGCGGATGCTGGGCATCGGACTCGACGCGATGGCGGCGGAAGGCGTGCGTGTCCCGCTCGTCCAGGCGACCGCCGAGACCCTGCCCTTCGCGTCCGCGTCGTTCGACGCCGCGTGTTCGGCCTTCGGCGCGGTACCGTTCGTCGCCGACTCGGCCGGCGTGATGAGCGAGGTCGCACGAGTCCTGAAACCCGGGGGGCGTTGGGTTTTCGCCGTCAACCACCCGATGCGCTGGATGTTCCTCGACGATCCCGGGCCGGAGGGCCTGACCGTACGGATCCCCTATTTCAACCGCACGCCGTACACCGAGACCGATGCCGACGGAACGTTGACCTACGTCGAGCACCACCGCACCATCGGTGACCGTGTTCGCGAACTCCGGGCCGCCGGGTTCGTTCTCGACGACATCATCGAACCCGAGTGGCCGGACGGTTTCGACCGCACCTGGGGGCAATGGAGCCCGTTGCGCGGCAGCTACTTCCCGGGAACAGCCATCTTCTGCAGCCACAAGCCCGACTAGCGGCGCTCACAGCAGCTTCGACAAGAACTCCCGGGTGCGCTGTTCTCTCGGATCGGCGAGGACCTGACGAGGGTTCCCCTTCTCCACGACGACGCCGCCGTCCATGAACACGAGCTGGTCGGCGACCTCCCGGGCAAAACCCATCTCGTGCGTGACGACCAGCATGGTCATGCCCGACGCAGCCAGCTCACGCATCACCTTCAGTACATCGCCGACGAGTTCGGGGTCGAGCGCCGAGGTGGGTTCGTCGAACAACATGAGTTTGGGGTCCATCGCGAGCGCACGCGCGATGGCGACACGCTGCTGCTGGCCACCCGACAGCTGGGCCGGATAGGCGTCGGCCCGGTCGGACAGGCCGACCCGGTCCAGCAGGTAGCGGGCTTTGTCGACCGCCTCCGAACGCGACTGACGCTTCACCTGCATCGGCGCCTCGATCACGTTCTCGAGGGCCGTGCGGTGCGGGAACAGATTGAAATGCTGGAACACCATGCCGATGTCGCGTCGCTGGGTCGCCGCGTCCTTGGCACTCATCTCGTGGAGCTTGCCGTTGCGTTCCCGGTAGCCGATCAGATCACCGTCGACGTAGAGCCGGCCGGCGTTGACGACTTCGAGGTGGTTCACACAGCGGAGAAACGTGGACTTCCCCGATCCCGACGGACCGATGAGACACAGCACCTCGCCGCGCGCCACCTCCAGCGAGATCCCCTTGAGGACCTGGACCGAACCGAAGCTCTTGCAGACCCGGTCGGCCACCACCATCGGCGGCGGCGATCCGCCGGCGGCCGGTGCGGCCGTGTCTTCTGCGGGACTCATGCCTTCTCTCCCCCTGCCGGCCCGGCGGCGCCGCCGGGCGCCGTGGCCGCGCCGTCGGCCATCGTCTTGAGTTGCCGCGCCGTGAGCTGCCGGGTCGCGCCCTTCGCGTAGTAGCGCTCCACGTAGTACTGGCCCACCATCAGGACACTGGTGATGACGAGGTACCACGTGGACGCGACGAGAAGCAGCGGGATCGGCTCGAAGATCACGCCCGAGATGTCCCGCTGACGTCCGTAGAGGTCGAGGGTGAGCGGCACCGCCGCCACCAGGCTCGTGGTCTTGAGCATGCTGATCAGCTCGTTGCCGGTGGGCGGGATGATCACCCGCATGGCCTGGGGCAGCACCGTTCGTCGCATGGTCTGCGCCCACGACATACCCAGTGCCACCGACGCCTCGGTCTGCCCCTCACCGACCGAGGACACACCCGCGCGGACGATCTCGGCCATGTACGCGGCCTCGTTCAGGCCGAGTCCGATGACCGCGAAGAGGAACGCGGCGTTGAGCGTCTGGATGTCGAGCGACACGAACTGGTGCACGAACGGTATGCCGAGGTCGATCTGCTTGTAGATCGCCGGGAACAGGCCCCAGAAGACCAGCTGCACATACACGGGGGTGCCGCGGAAGATCCACAGATACACCCACGATGTGCCGCGCAACACCGGGTTCGGGCTCAACCGCATGATCGCGAGGACGACGCCGAGCACGATGGCGATGGTCATCGACAGCAGGGTCAAAGCGAGCGTGTAACCGACCCCCGACAGGATTCGCGAGTCGAAGAGATAGTTGCCGTACGTGCCCCAGCTGTAGGCCTCGTTGGTGGCGGCACCGTAGACGAACAGTGCGCCCAACACGATGATGATCACCGCCGCGACCCACTGTCCGGGACGACGGAGCGGAACCGCCTCGATCGGTTCGGGTTCGCCCGGCGGTGACGCGGCGGTGCTGTGCGGTGACGTCATGTCAGCTCACCGCGCCGTTGATGACGGAGACATCGATCATGCCCTCCTCGAGGCCCCAGTTGGCCGCGATCTCTTCGTACTGTCCGTTGTCCATCAGGTACTGCACGGCCCGCTGCAGTGCGGGCGCGAGCGGTGAGCCCTTCCGCACCGGCCACCCGTACGGCGCGGAATCGAAGACCCCACCGGCGGGCTTCAGCCGGTCGTCGGTGCGTTTGATCGCGTAGGCCGTGACCGGTGAGTCGGCCGACATCGCGTCAACCCGACCCAGGATCAGTGCGTTGACGGCCTCGTCCTGGCTGTCGAACCGGACCTTGTCGATCGCCGGTTTGCCCGCAGCGACGCACGCCGCGCTCTTGGCGGGAACCTCGTCGGTGTCCTCGTAGGTGGTTGTCTGCACCGCGACTCGGAGGCCGCAGGCGTTGTCGGGGTCGATCTCGTCGTCGTTGTCGCTCGCCTGCGCCCACTGCACGCCCGCGCTGTAGTAGGTCACGAAGTCGACCTGCTTCTCGCGCTCGATGGTGTCGGTGAACGACGACATCCCCAGCTGGTAGGTCCCGGCCTGCACCGAGGGGATGATGGTGTCGAACTGGGACTCCTTGTAATCGGGTACGAGTCCGAGCACCTTGCCGACGGCGTTCATCAGGTCGACGTCATAGCCGATGATCTTTCCCGACGCGTCCTTGAACTCATTCGGCTGGTACGGGATGTTGACCCCGACGATCAGGCGTCCGGTGCGCGCGATCTCCGGTGGGACCAGCGCCGCGATCTCCGGCACGGCCTCGACGTCGACGTCGATCGGGACGACCTGACCGGCGCGCTCCCGCGCTTCGTTGTCCACGCATCCGGTCACGACGACCAGGACGGCGAGCAGGACGCCGAGCCAACGAGCCACCCGCGTCACACCACTACCCTTCGTCCGGCCGATCGCACCAACTCACTGTAGTTCGCCCGCCGCACCCCGGCTCGCCACCCACCGTTCACGCGTGTAGCGAGCGCCTCACCACCTGCTCCCTGAGCAGCCTATGAGGGTTGTGTCAATGGGGTCCTGTGATGGGTGTGGGCGTGGGGGTGTGGCCCGGCGGCCGGTGGCCTGTCGGGATGGGTGTGTGGGTGGGTTCGAGCGGGCCGGGGTCGTGCCGGGCGCGGGCTCTACCTAGCGTTCAAACGGGTTGCTACCCAACAGCCTTCATTCGAGCTTGGTTCGCGCCGGGGGTGG
>NZ_JAGRQM010000032.1:0-40870 GCF_018132775.1 Gordonia sp. SCSIO 19800
GCGCTACATCGCCCGCGAAGTGTTCCGCGACCTCACCACTGACCTCGGAGCACTTGACAAGCTATAGGACCCTCTCGTCGCTGGCGCTCCTCGCACCTCAGGGAGCAATGGTTATGTCGTTCTTTCGGATGAGGGAGCAGGGGCGTGAGCGACAGCCACCGGGCTGACACCGGCCCGCTTGCCGTCCCGGACCGAGCCGACGACGATGGGCCGCATGCCCATCGAGGTCCGGCCCGCGACGATCTTCGACGACATCGCCACGATGGTCGGTCCGAAGAAACCGACGTCGAACGTCTGCTGGTGCCTGAGCTACCGCATCCCGAGCAAGCAGAACCAGGAGCTGGTCCGCGAGCAGCGCGGAGAGTTCGTGAAAGAGCTGTGCGACAGCGGCATTCCGCTGGGTGTGCTCGCCTACGACGACGCGGGCGAGGTCGTCGGCTGGGCGGCCGTCTCGCCGCGCGCGGACACGACCTTCGCCCGGAACCGGAAGATCCCCCACGTGGACGACCTGCCGGTGTGGTCGGTGTGGTGCATCCGGGTCCGCCCCGGTCATCGTAAGCAGGGGATCTCGCACGCACTGCTGGCCGGGGCCGTCGACTACGCGCGGTCGAACGGTGCGCCGGCGATCGAGGGCTACCCCGTCGACAATCAGGGCGCCAGAGTAGATCTGACGATGGCCTATGTCGGAACCCGCGGCCTGTTCGAGAAGGCCGGTTTCACCAAGGCGGCAGACACCTCGTCGGTCCTCGCCGGTTTCCCGCGCGTGCTCATGCGGTTGTCGCTGGACTGATCGAGACCACGATTCAGATCAGTTCCGCCAGTTCGGCGGTGGGTACGTGGATCCAACCCTCCCGCGCGGCGACCGGCCGGTCGGTGGCATCGGGCAAGATGGTCCGGCCGAGCTCGGCGGCACGCGCGATCAATGCGGTGATCACGGCGTCGAACGCGTCGTCGTCACGGGCCATGGTCTCGGCATGATCGCCGAGATCCAACCATGGCGCAGCTTCTTCGAATGCCACGACGAGTCCGGCGAGCACCGAAACGTTGGCGGCACGTTTGTATCCGCGCGAGGTCAGTCCCCATCGTTTGAGTGCCCCCGCGGGGTACGCCTCGACCGCCCACCCGTCGACGCGGTCGTCGACTCCCAGGTCCGAGAGCAGGCCGGCGCATCGGAACGCGACGTGCGCGATCTGGTCCGCCGACACGCTGAGCGGGCGACCGACGCCGGCGTCGACGATCCGCAGATCGGTGCGACGTAATGCAAGTGGTCGTCGACGGGCGATGTCGTCGAGTTCTCGCCCCTTCGGCAAGTCGTTGCGATGATGCGCGACGACGAAGTCGACGAACTCGTCAGGCCAGCCGAATGGGGAATCGATCCCGATGCGGGTCGCCCCCTCGACGAGGCGCCGGACGGCGGTGTCGTCCGCGCCCACGACGAGATCGGTGAGCACGGCCTTGTCGGCATCCCAATCGACGCATGCGACAGCAGTTTTCGCCGGCGATGCGGACAGGTCGATGCCGACCGTCCGCATCGCCGGGATCACGGTTCCGGGTCGAGTCAGAAGTTGCCCTCGAGGAACTCGGCATACGCGGGCAGATCGAGTTGCCCGTGGCCCGACAGTCCGATCACGACGACCTCGTCCTTGTCGCTGTCGGCGACGTGCGCGGCGCAGGCCGCGATCGCGTGTGTCGACTCGGGAGCCGGGACGATGCCCTGGGTCCGGGCGAACTGCACGCCCGCGGAGAACGCGTCGTGCTGGGAGATGGCAACGCCCTGCACCAGACCGAGCTCCACCGTGTGGCTCAGCGCGGGCGCCATGCCGTGGTAGCGCAGACCACCGGCATGGATCGGGTCGGGCACGAAATCCATACCGAGCGTGTGCATCTTGAGCAACGGGGTGAGTCCGGCGACGTCACCGTGGTCGTACCGATACTCCCCCTGCGTGATCGACGGGCACGCGGCGGGCTCGGCGGCGATGACGCGCGGATCCGAGCGGCCGTGCAGCTTCTCCCGCAGGAACGGGAACGACAACCCCGCGAGGTTCGAACCGCCTCCGGCACAACCGAACACGACGTCGGCACCACCCGGCTCCACCGCGTTGAGCTGGTCGACGGCCTCCTGCCCGATGACACTCTGGTGCAGCACCACGTGATTGAGCACGCTGCCCAGCGCGTAACGGGTGTCGGGGTTCGAGGCGGCGACCTCGACGGCCTCGCTGACGGCCATCCCCAGGCTGCCCGTGGTGTTCGGGTCCTTGGCGAGCATCGCGCGACCCGACTCGGTCAGCTCGGACGGACTGGGGTGGATGGTCCCGCCGTAGGTGCGGATGAGGAACCCCCGGTAGGGTTTCGAGCTGTACGACGCACGGACCTGCCACACTTCGACGTCGATGCCGAACTGCGCACCCGCGAACGCCAGTGCGCTCCCCCACTGACCGGCTCCGGTCTCCGTCGTCAGTTTGGTGACACCGTCGAGGCTGTTGTAGTACGCCTGCGCGACAGCCGAATTCGTCTTGTGGCTGCCGACCGGACTGACGCCCTCGTACTTCACGTAGATCCGCGCCCTGGTGTTGAGCGCCTCCTCGAAACGACGCGCGCGGATCAGCGGCGACGGCCGCCACATCCGGTAGATCTCGCGCACCGGTTCGGGGATCTCGATGTAGGGCTCGGTGGACACCTCTTGCGCGATGAGGCCGCTCGGGAACAACGCGGCGAGATCGCTCGGACCGACCGGTTCCTTGGTGCCCGGATGCAGGTGCGGCGGGATCGGCGTGTCGAGTTCGGCCGCGAGGTTGTACCAATGGGTCGGGACATCCACTGTGATCAGATCCGGATTACCGGTCTCGACATGCATCGTCATGGATCACCACTCTAATCCTCGGGCCGGTCCCCGCGTCCCGCGCCGACCGATCCCGTTGTCACGCCCGGGGCAGCCGGTACTCCTGCCGGGGCCGGCCGGTGGTGCCGTACTGGAGCGACATCGTCAACCGCCCGGCCGCCACGAGGTTCGCGAGGTGCCGCCGCGCGGTCGGTGCCGCGATGCCGATCTCCCGCGACACATCGTCGGCGAACAGCGGAGCGCCCTCGGCGAACAACGCCAGGATGCGCTGTTCGGTCGGCGAGCCACCCTCGGCCCGGTCCGCGGCGCGGGTGCCGAACCGCAGTGCCGACAGCGCTGCGTCGACGGCGTGCTGGTCGACGTTCTCGCCCGCCAGCATCCGCCGGTACTGGGCATAGCCGGCCAACCGACGGGCGAGGTCGGCGTCGTCGAAGGGTTTGATCAGGTAGGCGAGCGCACCGGCACGCATCGCGCTTCGTACCGCCGAGGCGTCGGTCTCGGCGCCGACGATGAAGCAGTCGCAGTCGAGTTCGGCGACCAGTTCGATGCCCGAGCCGTCCGGCAGGTAGACGTCGAGGAGTGCGAGATCGATGTCGGGATGTTCGGCGATCGCTTGACGTGCCGCACCGATGCTGCCCGCCCGGGCTCGCACCGAGAAGCCCCGGACGGCGTCGACGATCGCCGAGTGCAGAGCCGCGACCCGGAAGTCGTCGTCGACGATCAGGACGCCGAGGTCGTCGGTCATGGGGTCACTCCCGGTTCTTCGGTCTGGCTGTACGAGTCGTCTTCGGCCTCGTCCGTCGGCGCGAGCACGCCGGGCAGGCGGGCGACGAACACGGCCCCGCCCGGTTCGTCATCATCCGCGGAGCCGCGACCCCCCGCATCGGCGACCCACACGTCGCCGCCGACCCGGCGCGCGATCTGCCGGGCCAGGGCGAGTCCCATACCGCGGCCGCCGGGTACGTGCGCGCCCGATTTGGTCGTGACGCCCTCGGCGAAGACGTCGTCGGGGTCCTCGAAGGCGATGCCGGGTCCGGAGTCCCCGACGGTGACCAGGACCGTGTCGCCGTCGGCGATGACCTCGACCTCGACCTCACCGGGCTGTCCACCGTCCGGTCCGGACGCGGCGGCATCGATCCCGTTGTCGACGAGGTTGCCGACCACGGTGGTGACGACGACGGGTTCGGTGAGCACGCCCTGAATCCAGGTCTGGTCGCCGAGTCGCAGCACCACCCGGCGCTCGCGAGCCTGAGCCGCCTTCGCGTCGAGAAACGCGTGGAGGTGTGGTTCGCGCACATTGTCGAGTCCGGCGAGGAGCGCCCCTCCCGGTCCGGTTCCGGTGACCTCGTCCAGGTAGGCGAGCGCTTCGTCGGCGTGCCCGTGCCGGAGGAGGCCGGCGAGTACGTGCATCCGGTTGGCGGTTTCGTGGCGCTGTGCGCGTAGGGCGGTGCTCATCGACTTGATCGAATCCACCTCGCGGCTGAGTGCTTCGACGTCGGTGCGATCGATCACCGACAGGACCATGCCGAGGTCGCGACCGTCGGCCCGCACCCGATGGGAACTCACCAGGACCACCCGTTCGCCGACACCGGCGGCGAGGGGTTCGTCGGTCGGCGTCGCCAGGACCGTCGCCACCCGCGGGGTCAGGCCGAGGTCGCCGGCGGGGGTGCCGACCGGGGCGTCGATGTCGAGCAGCGCACGCGCCCGGTCGTTGACGACGCGCACGATGCCGTCGGCGTCGACGGCGAGCACCCCGTCGGCCATCGAGTGCAGCACGGCCCCCTGTTCCCGGACGAGCTCGGCCAGTTCGTCGGGCTCCAAACCCAGGGTGAGTCGGCGCCACCGACGGGCCAGCAGCACCGAACCCACCGCGCCGATACCCAGTGCCGCAAGCGCGAGGAGCGCGATCGCGACGATGTCGGTGCGGGTCTCGAAGCCCAGGCGTTCGGTGGAGACACCCACGCTCACGAACCCGACGACTGCGCCGTCGGCGTCCAGGACCGGGACCTTCGCGCGGACCGACTCGCCGAGGGTGCCCCGGTCGGTGTTCACCTCGTTCGATCCGGACAGCACCTTCGACGGGTCGGTGGAGACCGTCCTGGCCAGCTCCGTCACCTCGGGATGTGCCAGACGGATGCCGCGGTCGTTGCCGATGACGACGAACAGGGCTCCGGTCCGGGCTCGTACTGCCGCCGCCTGCCGCTGCAGCGGGCCGTCCACCAGGTCCGCCGCGTCCACCCGGTCACCGGGATGGGCGGCGACCTCGCTGCGGACCTCGGCGTCGGCGGCGACCGACTGCGCGATGGCGAGCGCGCGCTGCGCGTACTCGTCGCGCACCCGGTCGTCGGCTCCGGCGATGACCAGACCGAACCCGACCGCGAGGCTGACCGCTATCACCGCCAGCTGCAGGAGCAGCACCTGCGTCCGCAAACGCATGACGTCAGCCTAATGCTCGCTGTGGGGCAGGCACGCCGACGCGGCGATCCGTGGGGAACGGATCGCCGCGTGGAGTGTGGATCGGCATGCACCGGTTGGGCGGATCAGAACGGGATGGCCCCGACCAGGACCCCGACGGCGAGCATCACCAGCGAGACGACCGTGGCGCGCCACAGGACCTTCTTGTGGTGGTCGGCCAGGCTGACCCCGGCCAGTGCGACCAGCAGCAGGATCGCCGGGACCAGCGGGCTCTGCATGTGCACGGTCTGGCCGGTGATCGATGCCCGCGCCATCTCGGTGGGGTCGATGCCGTAGCGGGTCGCGGTCTCGGACAGGACCGGCAGCACCCCGTAGTAGAAGGCGTCGTTGCTCATCAGGAAGGTGAGGGGGATCGAGAGCACGCCGATCACGATGGCCATGTGGGGGCCCATCCAGTCGGGGATGCCGTCGGCCAGCCAGTGCGCGATGGCGTCGACCATCCCGGTGCCGTTGAACACGCCGGTGAGGACGGCGGCGGCGAGGACCATGGCGACCACCGACACGATGCTCGAGCTGTGCCGGGTGATGGCCTCCTGCTGCTGCTTGATGTGCGGGAAGTTGATGGCCAGGGCGATGCCGGCGAAGATCATGAACAGCACCGGGATGGCGACGATGTCGGCACCGAGGATGGCCAGGAGGGCCACGGTGAGTCCGGCATTCACCCAGAAGAGCTTGGGGCGCAGGGTTTCCCGATTGGGGTCGAGGACGCCCGAGAAGGATGCGTCGCGGTCGTCGTCATCGGCGCCCGCCACGGGGCGGCTGAGATCGTGACCGCCGGTGGGAGCGTCGTCGTAAGCGCCCGAGCCCGTTCCCGTCGAACCCGAACCGCGTGCCCGGCGACCCTTGGGCGGCAGGCCGGTTCCGCCACCGGCGCCGACCAGTACCTCTTCCTTCGGGGCGAGGATCGAATCCCGGATCTCCAGCTTGCCGATGCGCCGGCGTTCGAGCACACCGAGGTGATAGGCGAAGAGCAGCACGACGATCAGCGCCGCCGCCAGTGCGGGGACCATCGGGACGAAGACGTCGTTGGTGTCGATGTTCAGCGCACTGGCGGCGCGGGCGGTGGGGCCGCCCCACGGCAGGATGTTCATCGTGCCGTTGGTGAGTCCGGCGACGACCGTGAGGACGACCGGGCTGACGCCGAGCTTCAGGTACAGCGGCAGCAGTGCGGCGGTCGTGATGATGAAGGTCGTCGAACCGTCGCCGTCGAGGGACACGACGCCGGCGAGCACCGCGGTTCCGACCACCAGGCGCGCCGGGTCGTCGTGCACCGCGCGGACGACCGCCCGGACCACCGGGTCGAAGAGTCCGACGTCGATCATGATGCCGAAGAAGATGATCGCGAAGAACAGCATCGCCGCGGTGGGGGCGAGGTCTTTGATGCCGTCGGTGATCATGTCGCTGATGCCGAGGCCGGCACCGGCGAAGAGGCCGAAGGCGACCGGGACGAGGATCAGCGCCACCACGGGCGTCGCCCGCTTGGTGATGATCAGCACCATGAAGGTGGCGACCATCCCGAGGCCGAGGGCTACCAACATTGTCTTACTCGATTCTGCAGCGGATGTGAGGGCGACCACATCCGTGGTCACATCAGAAGTGTTGGGGGTCACCGGCATCACAGTCACGCTTGGGCGCATAAGTAGCGTTTCGCGCTTTTCGCGCTAGTCGGGCAGCATCGGTGCGTCGTCGCCGTGGTTGCGTCCGATGAGCACCGCGCGGGTGACCGAGTCGCGGCCGAACCGGTCCCGCAGCAGATCCATCGTCGCGTCGAGTTCTGCTCCAGTCGCTGTCGGCCCGCTCGCTCCGCTCCCGGCGCCGGCGTGATCGGTGTCGAACGGCAGGGTCAGCTGGATGCTGTCGTGGTCGTCGAGGTTGGTCAGCGACAACCCGACCAGGGTGCATCCCCGTTCGCGGATGATCGGCATCGCGTCCGCGAGGAGGCCGCGCGCCGACGCCATGATGAGGTCGGTGCGGTCGGTGGACTCCAGCAGGGTGCGGGACCGGGTGGCGCGGGTGAAGTCGTCGAAGCGCAACCGCAGAACGATTGTCCGACAGACCCGTTCGGCCGTTCGGAGTCGTTTGCCCAATCGTTCGACGATCGCGGTGATGGTCGCCTCGAGGTCGGCCTCGGACTTCGGGCGTCGGCCGAGCGCGCGTTGTGAACCGATCGAGCTGCGTCGTCTGCCGGTCTCCACCCGACGCGGGTCCTGGGCGAGTGACAGCGCGAAGAGGTGCCGTCCGGCACCCGACCCGACGATGCCGCGCAACGACCGCTCCCCGAGCGCCGCCAGCTGGCCCACGGTCTCGACTCCTGCGTCGTGCAGCTTGGCCTCGGTGACCGGACCGACCCCCCAGAGTCGACGGACCGGGAGCGGATGCAGGAAGTCGAGTTCGGTTCCCGGTTCGACGATGAGCAGGCCGTCCGGCTTGCCGACGGCGCTGGCGACCTTGGCGAGGAACTTGCTGCGCGCGCCGCCGACCGTGATGGGCAGGCCGACCTCCTCGCGGACGCGGCGTCGGATCGTCGCGGCGACGTCGTGCGGCGTACCGCTGATCCGACCGAGCCCCCCGACGTCGAGGAAGGCCTCGTCGACCGAGATCCCCTCGACCACCGGAGTGGTGTCGTGGAAGATGTCGAAGACCTCCCGACTCGCCTCCATGTAGGCCTCGAACCGCGGCCGGACGACGATCGCGTCGGGACAGAGTGCCCGCGCCTCGTGGCCCGGCATCGGCGATCGCACCCCGCGGGCCTTGGCCTCATAGCTCGCCGCGAGGACGACGCCGCCGCCCACCAGGACCGGGCGACCGCGGAGTGCGGGGTCATCACGTTGTTCGACCGAGGCATAGAACGAGTCGAGATCGGCATGCAGGATCGACGGATCCCGCCGTTCCCGCCGCTCGATGCGCATAGAACACATGTTCGCATGACGCTCGGACATGCACCAGCACGCCCGAGGCAACCGACGCGGGCTATGGGGCCATCGGCTTGGTGGGATCGCCGATGCCGGCCAGGCGGCGCACCGCGACCAGACCGTCGTCGCTGCCGGGCCAGTGGCGCCGGAGCGCATCTTGGCCGGCACGGCGGACGACCGAGCGCAGCGCCAACACCACGATGATCGCGTCGTCGGCGTAACCGAGGACAGGGATGAAGTCGGGAATCAGGTCGATGGGAAGCACCAAGTAGACCAAAAGCAGCACCAACCGGACGCGGACACCACGGGGGAGTTCTCGGTCAGCGGCCAGCCGTCGCAGCAGTACGACGGTGTCGGGCAGTAGACGAAGGAGGTCTTTGGCCCGCAAACCGGGTGGGCGAGCGACAAGGAGAACGATCACCAGGATCACCCACAGCAACAGCACCCCACCTGCGACGGAGATCCCGACGGCGACGAGGCGTTCCATCAGGACGGCTCCGTTCTCTCGGCGAAAGGTGAGACGTCCGCCACTCTATCGGGAACCGTTGTCAACACGTCTACGCTGAACCCATGCCAGGACCGAGCATCGCCGAGATCTTCAACTCGACCAGTCCCGATTTCGACCTGGTGACTCCCCTCGTCTGGGGTCCGGCGGGCGAGACCCTCGTTGCACGGGCACGGGTCGGGCTGGGCGATGAGGTTCTCGACATCTGTTCCGGCACCGGTGCCAGCGCGCTGGCCGCCGCGCGGGTCGTCGGACCCGACGGGCACGTCACGGCAGTCGACTTCGCCGCCGATTTGGTGGAGCGTGGCCGAACCAGCGCCTATGCGGCCGGTCTGCGCAACATCGACTTCCGGGTCGACGACGTGACCGCGCTTCCCGGCCGGGAGCGCGGCGAATACGACGTGATCACATGCGGTTTCGGCGTGTTCTTCCTGCCGGACATGGACGACTCGGTGCGCAATCTACTGCCCCTCCTGCGCCCACGTGGTCGTCTCGCCGTCGCGGTGTGGCATGACGACGCACTCCACGACTTCACCGGCGCCTACTTCGCCGAGGTCGCCCGCGTGACGAACACGCCGCCGCCACCCGGTCCGCGTGCCCCGTCCGACGGACCGCCCCACCCCATCACGCGGATCGACACCGAGGAGAAGATCGTCGGGTGGCTCGAATCGCTTGGTGCAGAGGAGGTGTCCGCATCGGTTCTCGACCTGCGCGTACCACGGACCGACGAGTTCTCCTGGTCGATGGTCCTCGGCAGCGGGTTGCGCGGCGCACTCGCCGACCTGGACGCCGACACCGTCGAGGAAGTACGGGTCGGGTTCCTACAGCGGTTGTCGGACGAGGGCATCACCGAAGTCGACTGCGACACACTGATTGCCGTGGGTGAACGACCGGCCGACTGACCTCGCGGCGCTTCCACCGCCGGGCGTCGACGGCTTCGCGCGATTCGGCTGCAGACGCCCAATCCGTGGTGTGCCCGCGGGTACAGTCGCATTCGCGCTACGCGATCCCGCGGTCAGGTGAAGCGGATCAGGCCCGGCACATCAGCCGGCGCGGTCCATCCGTCTCGCGCGAAGTCCGCCCAGATCCGTCGCAACGTGCGGCCGTCCTCGGCAGCCCGATCGGCGTCGTGTCCGGCCAGGATCGGGGCACCGGCCCAGATCTCCGGGGTTCCGAACAGCAACGGGATGTCGACGGTGTGCACGGCGCGCAGCGGGTGATCTGCTGCGCCCCAGTCGATGACGTACTGCGCGGCCTTTCCTCCGGCGCGTCGGTGGCGTCGGGCGAAGCGGTCGGCTGCCGACGTGTAGATGGCACGGGTGAGTTGCTGGACAAGACATTCGTACAGGCGGGTGCCGACCACCGGAACCGCGGGGAGCGACGACACCCCGTCGATCGCCGCGGTGAAGAACGCGGCCTCGCGGCTGCACCAGCCGATGAGGACCTCGACGTCCCGCGATCGACTCTCCCAGACCCCGTCCACCTCGTTCTCGGGTGGCAGCGGGTGGTGACCATACTGTGGCCCAAAGGACATGAAGGCCGGAAAGCCATGTTGCAGAACCGCTTTGAGTCCCATCATCGACTCCTGGACGGCCAGGACCTCGTCGACGGTCGCCGACGCCGACACGTGGTGCGACGCAGCGAACATGTCCGCATGCAACCGCTCGCGGCGTCGGGTGATGCCGAGCGGCGCACTCTGGATGATGGCGCGGCGGAACAGGCCCGTCACGCCGTCGGCCGCCATCAACTGTGCAACCGCGTCGCCGCCGGCTGACTCGCCGAAGACGGTGACGGCGTCGGGATCGCCGCCGAAGCACGCGATGTTCCGCTGAACCCAGCGCAGGGCCTCGATCATGTCGAGCAGGCCCAGGTTCGCCGGACGGTTGATGCCGTCGCCGAGGAACCCGAACAATCCCAGTCGGTAGGTCACCGACACGACGATCACCCGCTGCTCGGCGACCAGCGCCGCCGGATCGTGGCAGGGCGCGTCGGCGGCGCCGATGATGTAGGACCCGCCGTGAATCCAGACCATCACCGGGAGGGCCTCGTCGGGTCGACGCTCGACCGGCACAGTGACCGACACGTACTGGGCGCGCTCGTCGCCGACCATCTCGCCCAGCGCGGCATCGCCGAAGGTGTCGTGGACGATCCCCTCGCCATTGCGCTGGGGACAGGCGGGCGACCACGAGGTCGCATCGATCGGCTCGTCGGCCGGCGGTTGCGGGGACGGAACCTCGAAGCGCGCCGCCTGCGCATAGCGGATCCCGGTGGCGCGCACGACCTGTCCGTCGGTGCGAGCAATAATCGTCCCGGCCGGACACTCGAAGGTCGCGGTCGTCGTGGGTACCTCGGTCATGCGCGGGCTTCCTCCGCCGACGCCGACGGAGCCGGTTCGACCTGATACCGGATGAGCCGAGAACTGTTGAGCACCACGGCAACCGATGAGGCGTTGTGCAGCACGGCGGCGAGGACCGGCGAGAGCGCGCCGCCCGCACCGATCACCAGCCCCAGGGCGTTGACGGCGATCGACATCCCGTAGTTCTGGCGTATCACCTCGACGGTGTGCGAACCCAGATCCCGGATGTCGAGCAGCTTGCGCAGATCGTCCCCGGCCAGGGCGACGTCCGCGGTCTCGACCGCGACATCCGTGCCGGCCAACCCCATCGCGATGCCGATGTCCGCGGCGGCCAACGCGGGGGCGTCGTTCACACCGTCACCCACCACCGCGACCACGTGGCCGAGGGCCTGCAGCTCACGAACCACCGCGAGCTTGTCGTCAGGGGTGACCTCGGCGGCCCACCGCTCGATGCCGAGTTCGGCGGCGATGGTCGCCGCGGTGACCGGGTGATCGCCGGTGAGCATGGCGATCTCGGTGACCCCGTCGGCACGCAGCGCGTCGAGCACCTCACGCGCCTCGGGACGCAGCTCGTCGGACAGACTCACCAGACCGACGAGCCTGCCGTCGACGGCCAGCAGCAGCGGCGTCTCGCCCGCCTGCCGCAAGCGGTCCACCCAGCCGATGGCGTCGTCGGAGATCGCGACGCCGTGCCGGTCGAGGAGCGACGGATTACCCAGCAGGAGCACGCGCCCGTCTTCGGCACGGGTGCGCATGCCGAGTCCGACGATGACCTCGCATTCCGCATGCGTCGGGATCTCGATGCGACGTTCCTCCGTGGACCGGATGACCGCTTCGGCGAGCGGATGACGCGAATGGATCTCGGAGCTGGCCGCGTAGGCGAGGATCTGTTCGGGCTGCCAGTCGTCGGAGAAGGACACGACGTTGGTCACGACCGGGCGCCCGACGGTCAACGTGCCGGTCTTGTCGAACACCACCGCCGAGATCCGTCCCGAAGCCTCGAGATGCGATCCGCCCTTGATGAGGATTCCGCGTCGCGCGCCGTTCCCGATGGCGCCGCTGATCGCGGTCGGGGTGGACAGACCCACCGCACACGGACACGCGATCAGCAGCATCGTCATCGCACGACGGAGATCGCGCGTCACCAGCAGCGTCAGCGCCGACAACGCGAACGACGCGGGTACGAACCGCCGGGAGAAGTTCTCCCCGACCGTCTGGATGGGAGCGCGGTCGCGCTGAGCCTCCTCGACCCGGCCGACGATCCGACCGATCGAGGTGTCGTCGCCGACCGCGTGGGCCTCGATGACGATCCGGCCGGTGAGTACCACCGAGCCGGCCTGCACGCGGTCGCCGACGTGCTTGGTCACCGGGAGGTTCTCGCCGGTCAGCGCGGACTGGTCGACCACCGCCTCCCCGTCGACGACCACCCCGTCGACCGCCACCGCGACCTGCTCGTGCACGATCACCGCGTCCCCGACGTGGAGCGCGTCGATGGCCACCTGCACCTCGGTGCCGTCGGCGAGGCGGACCCACGCCGTGTCCTGGGTGCCGCGGAGGAGGTCGGCGATGGCGCGGCGGGTGCGTCGCAGGGTGAGGTCCTGGAGGAACTCACCGATGTTGAGCAACCACAACACGGTCAGCGCGACCACGTTCTCGCGCAGCAGCAAACTCGCAATCGTGGCAGCGGAGACCAGTGCGTCGGTGCCGGCCCGGCCGCCACGCAGCGAGCGGAGCGCGCCGCGGAGGAACGGGTAGCCGGAGAAGATGGTGACACCGGTGGCGACGGTGCGCGAGGCCGGACCGAGCAGCGGCGGACGGCGGAACCCGTAGCGCCGGAAACCCAGCAGGACCAGGGCTCCCGCGCCGATGCCCATCCGCAACAGGTCGGCATTGGTGACGTCGGCCGAATGCGGTGCGCGGTCAGGAAGATTCGCGGGGTCGGCGTAAGTGGCCGCCGCGATCGCATGATCGATGGCATCCCGGTCGGTGTCCGCCCGGAACCACACGACGACCGAGGCGGTCCGCGGATAGGCGTGCACGGCGCGCACACCCGTCACCCTGGCGACGCTCTCCTCGATGGCCACGGCACGGCGGTCGGCGACAGTGCGATCGGTGACCCGCAGCCACGGAACCGTCATACGCACCCGGCCCGCCGCCGACGACCGGACGACGATCTCGGTCGGTGGCAGCTCGGGAGAGTACGTCGGCGCGGACGTGCTCACGATTCAGTGATCGTGATCGTGGTCGTGGTCGTGAGCCACCGCTGTTCCCGGCGGTGTCGACTCCTCGCCCAGCCGTTCCTTCGCCTCGGCGACGATGTCGGCGGTGTTGAGTCGCACCGACTCGGCGACCTCCTCTGCCTTGCGGGTTCCACGGATACCCCACGTGGTCGCCACGACGGCTCCCTCACGCAGCGGGGCGCGTCGGGCGACGGTGCGTACGGCGTCGTAGGCGACGGCTCCGACGAAGCCGGTGGCGACCGTCGCGCCGGCCTTGGCGAGCAGTGCATGAAGTGCCATGTGGGGTCCTCGCTATCCGATGTGCTTGCACACGTGGTGACAGGACACCACGCTACAGGCGTACCGCGACTCACATGGTGCGGCCGCGGGTGCGGTTGTCGGACATGCGGACTCGCTAATGTGAGTGGCACCGTTCGGGTGCTTTTCGAACCCCGGTCGCCGGACCCTTCGTGACGCGCCCTCCGCAAGCTCCAAGCGCTCCGCAGGGAGCAGGACTGCCGCGCCCTCCGCAAGCTCCGAGCGCTCCTCCTGCCCACCGCAGCGCGCGGTCGGCGACCTTCGGATCACCGTAGGAGGAAACCGGATCGCCGATCGTGTCGAGGCTGCACGGTTCTGTGCTGTCCGTGACGCGGACCGGTTGTGAAGGCGGTCATGGCTCGGCGCCGTGTGCCCGCGCAACGTCTCTCAGTGTGGGGCGAGCGAGCCCCGCAGACTCCGCCGGACCGCGGCCCGGACGTCGGCGTCCGGGTCGTCGGCGGCGCCCTCGAGGATCCGCCGGACCACCGGATCGTCGCTCCACTCCGCGAGGGTGAGGGCGGCAGCCCGCCGGACGTCGTTGTGGACATCCGCGATCGCCTTCTCCAGCGCCGAGACCGTCGCCTCATCACGTGCGACCGCGAGCCCCCGCGCCGCACCGACGCGCACCTGCCATGCGGTCTCACGTAACGCGCGGACGAGGACCGGGCCGTCGACAGCGCCGTCACCCACGACCGCCATCGCGGAGAACGCCGCGGCCCGGACGAGGGGATCGCGGTCGGCTCCGAGTGTCCGGACGGCCTCCACACCACCGCCCCCGACCGTCGCCAGCCCGTCGGCCACCGCGATCCGGACCTCACGGTCGGGATCCGTTGCCAGGCCGGCGATCAGCTCGGACTCATCCCGTGACACCAGCGCGCGGATGGCCTCGATCCGGACGCGGTGGTCGGAATCCCCTGTGGCGGAGGCGAACAGGTCGACCCGATCGGCGCGCACGGCCCGCAGCAGGTCGACGACGGTCGCACGCACGACCGGGTCCGGGGACTCGGCGTGATTGGCGAGCGCGGACACGAACTCCGCGGTCGGATCGATGATCTCCACGAGTTCCCGCAGCCCCTGCGCTGCCGCTCCGCGGACCGGTGCCGCGGCGTCGGCCAACGCCCGGACCACGGCCATCTCGAACCCGTCCGGGGTGTTCTCGGTCAGCACCGCGATCGCGGTCCGGCGGACCGTCGGATCCGGGTCTGCCAGATAACCGGCGAGATCGGCGGCGTGGGTCACCGCGGTTCCGAGCAGTTCGACGATCCGCGGTGACGCCGTTGCCGTGGACTCGTCTTTCCGCGGGGTCTCGCGCACCGGGCTCTCGACACCGCGGTATCCCGGGCCCGTCGACACGACCGGTTGCTCGATCGCGATCACCGTGCGGTCGGCCGGCGGGATGTGGTCGAGCCCCTCGACATCGACCAGGAAAGGTTCGACCGGCCGACCGAGGAACTCCATCGTGCCGTCGGCGGCCTTGCGGACGTTCAGGTGGTAGCCCCACTCGTCGTCCCGGCGCTCGGGCAGATCGGCACGCTCGTGATAGAGACCCCAACGACTCTCGGTGCGCGTCAACGAACTCCGGGCCGCCAGTTCGGCGCAGTCGCGGATGAAGGACACCTCCGCACATCGCATCAGTTCGTGCGGGGTCCGCCCGCCCATCTGCTCGATCTCCGAGCGCATGCGCTCGAAGGTCTCGATGGCGATAGCGAGCTTGTTCGACGTCTTCGGCGGCGCCACATAGTCGTTGACGAATCGGCGCAGCTTGTACTCCACCTGTGGCTGGGGTGGGCCGTCGGGGTGGGTCAGCGGTCGGTAGATCAGCTCGTGGGCGGCGCGAAGCTGGTCCATCGGCAGTTCGGTGGGCGCGGCCAGGTCGCGGGCGGAGTCGCTGGCGTGCTGACCGGTGAGCTCGCCATAGACGAATGCGCCGATCATGTAGTTGTGCGGCACGCACGCGAGGTCGCCGGCCGCATACAGGCCGTCGACGGTGGTGCGTCCGTGCTCGTCGACCCAGACGCCGGACGCGGAATGTCCACTGCACAGACCGATCTCGGAGATGTGCATCTCGATGTCGTGGGTCCGGTAGTCGTGTCCGCGGTTGCTGTGGAACGTTCCCCGCGTGGGTCGTTCGGTGGTGTGCAGGATCGACTCGAGCGAATCCAGCGTCTCGTCGGGAAGGTGACTGACCTTGAGATAGATCGGGCCGCGCGCCGACTCGATCTCGGACTTCACCTCCGCCATCATGTCGCCCGACCAGTAGTCGGAATCGACGAACCGCTCGCCGTCGGCGTTCACCTGATACCCGCCGAACGGGTTCGCCACATACGCACACGCGGGGCCGTTGTAGTCCTTGATCAGCGGGTTGATCTGGAAGCACTCGATGCCGCTGAGCTCCGCGCCCGCGTGGTAGGCCATCGAGTAACCGTCGCCGGCGTTCGTCGGGTTCTCGTAGGTGCCGTAGAGGTATCCGGAGGCAGGCAGGCCCAGGCGACCGCACGGCCCGGTGGCGAGGATGACCGTCTTGGCCCCGATCTCGACGAACTCGCCTGTGCGCGTGTGCAACGCGGCCGCACCCACCGCGCGCCCGCCCGCGGTCAGGACCCGCACGGGCATCAGCCGGTTCTCGATGGTGATCTTCTCGCGCATGTCTCGCTTGCGCAGGACGCGGTACAGGGCCTTTTTCACGTCTTTGCCCTCGGGCATGGGCAGGACGTACGACCCCGACCGGTGCACCCGGCGGACCGCGTACTCGCCGTACTCGTCCTTCTCGAACTTCACGCCGTAGCGTTCCAGACGGCCGATCATCGCGAAGCCGCGAGTCGCCGTCTGATACACCGTCTTCTGGTTCACGATGCCGTCGTTGGCCCGAGTGATCTCCGCGACGTAATCCTCGGGGGTGGCCTTGCCGGGGATGACCGCGTTGTTCACGCCGTCCATCCCCATGGCGAGGGCCCCGGAGTGGCGAACATGCGCCTTGTCGAGCAGCAAGACCGACGCGCCGTTCTCGGCGGCGGTGAGAGCCGCCATCGTCCCGGCTGTCCCGCCGCCGATGACCAGCACGTCACAGTCGAGCCGACTCCGGTCGGCGATGTCTGGGATATCCACTGCCGGTTCACTTCTCCAATGCATCGAGGATGGTGCGGCGAAGCCGCCGGGTGGCGTCGTCCCCGCGGCGTTCCGGGTCGCGAGGGTGCGGGACGTCGACGGTGGCGCGGACGGTCTCGCCCGCACGGCCCAGTACGACGACCCGGTCGCCCAACAGCAGCGCCTCGTCGACGTCGTGGGTCACGAAGACCACGGTCGACGGGTGCGCCGACAGGGTCTGCAGCAGCAATCGCTGCATGGCGGTCCGCGTCTGCGCGTCGAGCGCCCCGAAGGGTTCGTCCATCAGAACCGCTCTCGGCGACCCGGCGAGGCCACGGGCGAGTTGCACGCGCTGACGCATGCCGCCGGACAACGACCTCGGCAGATGGTCGGCGAAACCGTCCAGGCCGATCTCGGTGATCCACTGCTCGGCCTGTTCCCGGCGGTGCCGCCGCGGGACGCCGCGCAATGTCAACGCCAGCAGAATGTTCCCGCGTACCGTCCGCCAGGGGTGCAGCGCATCGTCCTGGAACACCATGGCCCGATCCCGGGACGTCGTGACAACCGGGTCGCCGTCTGCCAGGATTCGACCGCCGCGGACCGGCAGGAGACCCGCGACGGCGCGGAGGATCGTGGACTTCCCGCACCCGGATGGTCCCGTCAGGACGACGATCTCGCCGGCGCCGACGACGAGGTCGAAACCGTCGATCACCGTCGAGTCCCCGTAACCGATCCGGATGTCCTCGAGATCGAGTCGCATCGCGGCGACCGAGTCCGCCGTCAATGCCGTTGTCGTGGGGGCCATCGTCGCTCCTGCCGTCGTCGGGGTCATCGTTGCTCCTGCCCTCGCGGCAGCCAGCGGGTGACCCGCCGACCGATCACCTCGATCAGCCCCGACGTCAGTGCGCCGAGCACGCCGATGGTCAGCATCCCGACGAACACCTGCGGGTAGTCGACCACCGTGTACGCCTGCCACGTGCGGTATCCGACCCCGAGCCGGCCGGAGATCATCTCGGCGGAGATGAGGCAGATCCAGGCGACACCGACCCCGACCGACAGTCCGCTGAACACACCCGGCGCGATGCCGGGCAGGATCACCCGGAGGACGACGTCTCGACGGGTGCCGCCCATCGTCCGCACCGAGTCCTCCCAGATCGTGGGCAGCGCCCGGACGGCATGGCGGGTCGCAACGAGGATGGGGAAGAACGCCGCCGCGAAGGTGATGAAGACCATGCCGGCCTCATCGGTCGGCAACACCAGGATCGCGACCGGTACCAGGGCGATCGCCGGGATCGGACGGAGCACCTCGGTGAGGGTGCCGACCGTGAGTCGCGCTGTCCCGGAGCGGCCGAGGGCGATTCCCACCGGGATGCCGACGCAGACCGCCAGCGCGAATCCCGTACCGATCCGGATCAGTGACTGGCCGAGATCCAGGTAGTACTGCTCGGTGCCGAGAGCTACCCAGAACGCCTGGCCGACGTCGGTGAGCGAGGGAATGGTGTCGAACCTGGCCCACAGAACCACATCGTGCGTGGTCAGCAGTTGCCAGACGACACCGGCCACCACCAGGACCAGTATCCGGACTCCCCAGTGCCAGTACCGGTTCGACCCGTCCGGGGTCCGGGCCGGCACCGAATCGGTGGCCGTGTCGTCGACGGCGACCGACCCGATCGTCGCGGTGGTCATGACGCGACCCCGGCGACTGCCTGCTCGTACGTCACGTCTACGGCACCGGGATGCGTCGCGCGGTACTGTCGCGCGCTGTCGGTCGTGGTGAACGCGACGTATCGGTCACCCTCCCGCAGCCACACCGCCTTGTCGGCGAACCAGCGGGTCCCGAGCTGCGGATCCGAGATGTAGGCGGCCCGGACTTCCTGCCCTTGTCGTCGAGCCTGTGCGACCGCGCGCAGCAAGCAGGTCGGATCCGCTGCGGGCTGGGTCCGCTCCTGTCCGCGCAACCAGAGCTCACCGGCGGTCGCCGGGTCGACCGCGACCCCGCAGATCGGGTCGTCACCACGAGTGGCGGAAGCATTGCCGCTGCGGCTCAGGGCTTCCGAGTAGTCGGCGCCGGCCGCGGCGAAGGTGTCCTGCAGCGGGCCCGGATCGACGAAGGTGTCCAGGTCGATCTCGTGGGGGAAGCTGCCGATGGACTTCAGGTAGGGGACGTCGTTGCGCAGCGCCTCGACGAGGTCCGACTTGATGGCCGGATTGAAGTCCGTTCCGCCCGGGCCGTTGTAGAGGTAGACGACCTCGGCCGGGAGACCGCTGTTCTCCGCGACGAGTTCGGCGGCGGCGAGCGGGTCGCGGGTCAGGGACTCGGTCGAATCGAGCTGCGCGCGCAGGAAGGCCTGGACCACGTCCGGGTTCTCCTGCGCGTAGGCAGATCTCGCGACGACGCCGTGCAGGGTCGGAACCCCGAGCTGGGCTCCGTCATAGAGCAACCGAGCCTTGTCCTGGAAGACCAGGAGTCCGGGCCAGGCCACGAACTGGGCCAGGGCATCCACCTTGCCCGACTCCAGCGCCGACGCGCCGACCTGCGGCTGTTGGTTCTGCACCTGCACCCCGGTGGTGGGGTCGATCCCGGCGCGGTCGAGGGCCTGCACGAGCGTCCCGTGACCGGCCGATCCGACGCTGGCCGAGATCGACTTGCCGCGTAGATCGGCGATCGTCGCTGCCGGTGAATTCTGGGGGACCACAACCATGTTCAGCGAACCCCGTGGGCTGGATCCCGTGACCGACAGCATCTCGGTGCGGGTCTTCTCCTCGGCACCGGCACGGGATCCGTTGATCAGCAACGGATAGTCACCCATCGACCCGATGTCGATCTTGCCCGCGATCATCCCGGTCGTGATCGGCGCGCCGGTGTCGAAGTCCTGCCACTCGACCGTGTACTCCTGGCCGGTCCGCTCGGTGACCTCGGCGAGCCGCTTCTCGAACTGACCTTCCGCGCGGAGCAGGGTCCCGGCGGTCACCGTGTTGATCGTCTTCGACTGATAACCGACGACGACCCGGATGGCGTCGGTATCACCGGTGTCCTCGAGCGAGCAGGCGGCACTGCCGAGGGCGACGGCGAGCGTGACGGTGATCGCCGCCAGTTGTCGGGATCGGAGACGTGTTCTCATCGGACGTCCTTTGGGCTGGGACCATGGGCATGGGTGATCGCCGCCGGTTGCGTTGCAGTACCGGCGTTGTGGGACAGAAGATTTCAGCGGAGCAGATAGGGCATGTTGACGGTGACCGCACCCGTCGGGCATCGGACCGCGCACGGCCCGCAGTACCAACACTCGTCGACGTGCATGAAGGCCTTGCCCGATTCCGGGTTGATCGCCAACGAGTCGAGAGGACAGACCTCGACGCAGAGGGTGCAGCCCTCGATGCACAGCGATTCGTCGATGGTGACCGGCACGTCGACGCGGTTGTTGACCTGACTCATGAGCCGGCCGTCTCGCGTCGGGCGGTGCTCCGCAGACAGACTCGGTCACTGCGCATCCGGATGTACTCGAGGTCGACGGGGCGGCTCTCGTGCGCGAGATGGGTCAGTCGTTCGAGCAGCAGCAGCGAGGTACCCGAACCGATCTCGAGATGCGCCGCCGAATGCGGGTCGGCGTCGACGGCCTCCACCGTCATCGTCGCGTGTCCGAGGGGTCCGCCGGCGATCTGCTCGAGAAGCGTGAACACGTCGTTGTTCTCGAGGTCGTGCTCGAGCAGCGGGATGCCGAGGTCCGGCACGAGATACGTGATGTCCAGGCTGATCGGCTCGTCGTCGAGGTAGCGCAGCCGTTCGATGTAGACGGCCTGCGCGTCGGCGAGTTGCAGCCGCCTCGCGACTGCGCGGGGGGCATCGACGAGGGTGGCGATCTTGACCGTGTTGCGCACCTCGCCGTGCATGCGGAATGTTTCTTTCAGTCCCTGCAGGGCATCGAGCCCATGATCGAGTTTGCGAGCCACCACATGGGTGCCGACCCGTGGCGCTCGCTCGATCAGTCGTTCCTCGGTGAGGATCGCGAGTGCATCGCGGATGGTGTTGCGGGAGACATTGAAGTCGGCGATGAGGGTGCGTTCATCGAGCGAATCGGCGAGGTCGCCGTCGTGGATCTGTCGCCGGAGCACGTCGGCGACCATACGGGCGTTGTCCGCCCGGAGCCGTCCGGCTGCTGTGGTCCTGAGCTGCATGGATGGCACGATAACGCGATCGCGCCGGCCCCGGAACGCCTGTGCGCGGCGCTGGTCGCGGGCCGGGGTGAATGCGCCACCGGCGGTACGCCGTGACCTGCGGCCCGTGCTCGGCCGCAGGTCATTGCGCCACCCTCGTGCGCCTCGGTCCGATTAGAATCACCGCGCTCACAATGCGGTGTCGGCCCCCCGGGTCAGCGCGGTTGCGTCGCGTCGACCGCTCGCAGCACCGTCCGCGAGACCGCGTCGGGGCGCGACACCAACGACGCGTGCGAGGCGTTGACCTCAGCGGTGCGCCCGGGTGCGGCTCGCCCGGCCAGGAAGCGCTGCAGCGCCGGGGGGATCACCTGATCCTGCTGCGAGACGAGGTACCAACTCGGAACCTTTGCCCACGACGGCGGTCCGGACGGTTCCAGGTTGGCGCGCAGTGCCGCGGACTTCTGGTGGGCGAACATGTCCGCGGCGACCGCGGGCGACACGTCCTGCGCGAAGATCTCCCGGAAGTACGGGCGCGCGATGTAACCGTCGACGTTGCGTCCGGCCACGCCGGTCGGGTCGTTCTCGACCACCGTCAGCTGCAGGGCCGGCGGAAGGAGCCGGCTACCGGGATAGGTGATCGGGTTCAGCAGCCCCTGGACGAACTCGCCCGTGGTCGGCGCGAAGGCGGCGATGTAGACGTTGGCACGGACGTCGGGGTCCTGGGTGTTGGTGATGACGAAGCCGCCGTAGGAGTGACCGACGAGGACGATCGGTCCGTCGATCGTCGCCAGCTTCTTTTCGAGCTGCTCGGAGTCGTAGGCCGGGGACCGGAGCGGATTGTCGAAGGTCTGGACCGCCAGTCCCCGGCTGCGCAGATCCTGCGCGACGTCGCGCCAGCCCGACGAATCCGCGAACGCCCCGTGCACCAGGACGACGGTCGGTGCCGACGGCTGGGCGTGGGCGGGGGCCACCGACAGGCCGACGGCCGCGGCCATCAGCGTCGAGACGAGCACTGCCCGTCCGGCCAGTTTCCGGACTGCGATTCTGGGGTTCATACCGACGGCCTTTCCAGGGGAGAACGGGGTCGAGCTGGACCTTAACCACTCCGGCGGGCACCGATCTGGTCACGAGCGCACGGTTCTGTGCTGTCCGCGCACGATCTGGTGACGCCGTCGCCGGGCATCGGGTGTTCCGACCGCTCGACGCCGAGGACCACTACTCTTGCCCTCATGACCAAGCGAACCGAACCGGACGCCGAGATCGACATCAAACCGCGTAGTCGCGACGTCACGGACGGCTTGGAGAAGACCGCGGCCCGCGGCATGCTCCGCGCGGTGGGCATGGGCGACGACGACTGGGTGAAACCGCAGATCGGCGTCGGGTCGTCGTGGAACGAGATCACGCCCTGCAACCTGTCGCTCGACCGGCTGGCCAAGGCGGTCAAAGAAGGCGTGCACGAGGGCGGCGGGTACCCGCTCGAGTTCGGCACCATCTCGGTCTCCGACGGCATCTCGATGGGTCACGAGGGCATGCACTTCTCGCTGGTGTCCCGCGAGGTGATCGCCGACAGCGTCGAAACCGTCATGAGCGCCGAGCGGTTGGACGGTTCGGTCCTGCTGGCCGGTTGTGACAAGTCCCTGCCCGGCATGCTGATGGCCGCGGCCCGACTCGACCTCGCGTCGGTGTTCCTCTACGCCGGGTCGACGCTGCCCGGATACGCGACGCTGTCGGACGGCAAAGAGCGTCAGGTGACCATCATCGACGCCTTCGAGGCGGTCGGAGCCTGCTCGCGCGGACTGATGAGCCGGGAGGACGTCGACACCATCGAGCGCGCCATCTGCCCGGGTGAGGGTGCGTGCGGCGGCATGTACACCGCCAACACGATGGCCAGCGCGGCCGAGGCACTCGGGATGTCGATCCCGGGCAGTGCCGCGCCCCCGGCCCCGGACAAGCGTCGCGACCAGTTCGCCCGCCAGAGCGGGGTCGCCGTCGTCGAGATGTTGCGCCGCGGTATCACCGCGCGCGACATCATGACCCGCGAGGCCTTCGAGAACGCGATCGCCGTGGTCATGGCGTTCGGCGGCTCGACCAATGCCGTCCTCCACCTCCTCGCCATCGCCAACGAGGCCGAGGTCGAACTGTCACTCGACGACTTCATCAGCGTCGGCAGCCGGGTTCCGCACCTCGCCGACGTCAAGCCGTTCGGCCGGCACGTGATGACCGACGTCGATCGCATCGGCGGTGTGCCGGTGGTGATGAAGGCACTCCTCGACGCGGGCCTCCTGCATGGCGACTGCCTGACGGTGACCGGATCGACGGTCGCGGAGAACCTGGCGCACATCGCGCCGCCGGACCCGGACGGCCAGGTCCTGCGGGCCACTAAGTCCCCCATCCATCCCACCGGCGGCATCACCATCCTCAAGGGATCGCTCGCACCGGAGGGCGCGGTGGTGAAGTCCGCCGGCTTCGACTCCGACGTCTTCGAGGGAACGGCACGGGTTTTCGACCGCGAACGCGCCGCGATGGACGCACTCGAGGACGGCACGATCACCGCCGGGGACGTCGTCGTCATCCGGTACGAAGGCCCGAAGGGCGGACCGGGCATGCGGGAGATGCTCGCGATCACCGGCGCCATCAAGGGCGCGGGTCTCGGCAAGGACGTGCTGTTGATGACCGACGGCCGATTCTCCGGCGGCACCACCGGTCTGTGCGTGGGTCACATCGCGCCGGAGGCCGTCGACGGCGGACCGATCGCACTGGTCCGCGACGGCGACCGCATTCGGCTCGACGTCGGCCGCGGTCTCCTCGACCTCCTCGTCGACGACGACGAACTCGCTTCGCGTGCACGAGAGTTCACTCCCCTGCCCCCGCGGTACACGCGCGGCGTGCTGGCGAAGTACTCCAAGCTCGTCACCTCGGCGTCGCAAGGGGCGGTCTGCCGCTGAGCGCGGCCTCGATCGTTCTGAGTTCGACGAACCGACCCCGGGAACCCCTCCGGCAGGACTGAGTCCGGTTCGGCGAGTTTGCGCGATGTCCGCGCGGGTACTGCTCGGCGTACCAGATGCTCCAGAAGTGCGGCCTCTGTGGATCCGCCTGCAAACGAGCTCGAGGAGAACCCGTGTAGCTGCACACTCAGCAACTGATCAACGAGATCGCCGTCGACGAACCCGACCCGGCCGCCGCCAACGCCTTGCAGGAGGGGCTGGGCGGGCAGTTCGGCGAGATGCGCACGATGATGCAATACCTGTTCCAGTCCATGAACTTTCGCGGCGATCCGGCATCCAAGCCGTACCGGGATCTGTTGCAGGGTGTCGGGACCGAGGAGATCAGCCACGTCGAACTCATCGGCACCACCATCTCCCGCCTGCTCGACGGATCACCGGAGTACAAGGGCAAGAAGACCGACCCGGTCGACAAACCGGGCGCCAAGGGGGCGACTCCCCTCAACATCGCCTTGGACACCAGCAACATTCACCACTACCTCGTCGGGGCGCAGGGCGCGCTGCCGGTCGATGCCGCCGGGAACCCCTGGTCGGGGTCCTATGTGTACAACAGCGGGAACCTCGTTCTCGACCTGCTCTACAACCTGATGCTCGAGTCCACCGGGCGACTGCAGAAATGTCGGATCTACGAGATGACCGACAACAAGACCGCCCGTTCCACGATCGCCTACCTGATCGTCCGCGATCAGGCGCACGAGAACGCTTTCGCGAAGGCGCTGGAAAGCCTCGGGGTCAACTGGGGCTCGATCCTGCCCATCCCGAAGACCAACGCCGAGCGGTTCCCGGAGGTCAAGAAGCTGGTCGACCAGGGATTGCAGAGCGTCCAGTTCACGTTCAGCGCCGGCAACAAGAGCGACGCGGCGAAGCTGTACCGAGGCGCGTCCCCCAGTGGCGACGGGACCGAACTGAGCACCGAGGTCATGCCCGAGGGATTCCCGATGACCATCGCGCCCGAACGACGCGAAGAGTTCGCACCGGGACTGGACAAGGATCTCCTGGCGCTGATCCAAGCCACCGCCGAGGTCGAGATCGCCACCGCCGACGATCCCGGCAAGAAGTAGCCACGTCCGGCGGGTGGTACACGGCGTCGAGCGCCGCCCGCCGGCATGAGGTGCCGGCGTCAGGTTGCGGTTTGTCCCGGATTGCGGGACAAATCGCAACGGGATCTCCGGTGACCGCCGTCGAATGCGCCTAAAGTCTCTGGCATGGCCAAAGACCGTGGCACCCCGAAACCCACCACTGGGAAATCGTCCGCGCTGTCGAAGGTGTCTCTGCCGCAATGGATTGCGCTCGGACTGACCGTTCTCGCGGTGGTCTTCATCGTGCAGAACCGGACCACGGTGCGCATCGACCTGTTCTGGGTGAGTGTCGAGTCCCCGCTGTGGTTCATCCTGGCCGTGGTTTTTCTCGTCGGCTGGGTCGTCGGCGTACTCGCCGCGCGCGGCCGTTACCAGCAGCGCCGTCCGCACTGAGTTCGACGCCGCTTCGTCGGCGAAACCGGCGCGGTCTCACGACGATCGGCCGGGCGGCAGCTCCTTTCGCGGGGTGAGGTGGCCGAGCAGCCAGTCGTAGATCGCGTCGTTGTTCAGCAGGGTGAAATGGTGTGCGTTGCCGATGTGGAACCCCTCCTGGAACTTCAGCCCGCGACGCTGCCGCGTGTGCTGCCCGCGCCCACTCGGCGCGAGCACCAGGCCGTCACCCAGCAGACGCCCGACCGGGTGGTCGGGGTCGCGGGTGATCGTCGCGGTGACGAAGAGATGGCGAGCGCCCGCCAGCAGCGGCACGTCGGCGCCGGGCGGCTGTGACCACGCGTCCGGGTCGTGACCTGTCCAGTCGTCGTCGGTCAGGCTGCCGTGGAACAGGTCTCGCACCCCGGCGCTGCGACGACGCAGCAACGAGCCGATCGGGCGGGTGACCGGCGTCCGGTTCAGCGCATTCGTGGCCAGGTGGACACCGCGGGCCAGTGGAGCTCCGAGGTGCGGCGTCCCGAGGCACACTGTCTCCGACACCAGGCCCGTCCAGTAGTCGCCGCGCTGATCGGCTGCGTGGCAAGCACTTCGGACGACCAACCCACCCATCGAATGGCCGATGAGGGTCAGTCGTGTCACCGGCGTCGGCCAGAGCAGGACGAGTGCGTCGAGAAGGTCGGCGAGGGCGCGGCCGTTCTCGCTGATGTGGCGACCGGTGTTGTAGCGGACCTGGACCTCGGTGGCGCCGATGTCGTCGGTCAGCCGCTCGCCGTATGTGGGTCGGCGGGCGCCGGGAGCGGAGCGAGCGGGCCCAATTCGCCGGGCGCCGGGAGCGGAGCGAGCGGGCCCAGTTCGCCGGGCGCGGAGCGAGCGGGCCCAGTTCGCCGGGCGCCGGGAGCGGAGCGAGCGGGCCCAGTTCGCTTCGGTCTGAGCGACCACGCGAACTCCGACTCCATCAGGCCGTGCAGGAACACGACGACGTGTCCACCCGCGTCGGGGAAGCCATCGCGGAGCGACTCGGCGTCGAGGGAGACCGGCCAGCCGTCGACGCGGATCGACATGTCGGCCGTGAGGGGCGAGTGCACGGTGTCCAGTTCATCGCCGATGAGACCGTTGAGGATGCCGAGGAGCACCGCGCCTCGAGGGGTGTGCGAGGGCGCGCGGCCCTCCGACCAGGGCACATGGTCCGCAGCCGACCGGCCGGCGTCGAGGGCAGCGGTGATCGAGTTGTACGTCCCCTCGCTGACGGCGTCATGCACCATCCGCGCGGTGTCGACGGAACTCCCCAGGACAGGCCGGAGCATCCGGAAGACGCCCCCGGCGATGACGCGGTGCATCGCTCCGACGCCGCGCGTGGCAGCGCCGGCCTCGTACAGCCCGAGATCGGTGAGCGCCCGCAGCTCGGACTCACGCGTGGTCGTGGCGGTCATGCCCCGAGTGTACAGATGTGCACTCAATTCGGGGCGGAGCTGAAGTCACGACCGCCACCCGTCAGATCAGATTGCGTTTTGTCCCGGTTACCGGGACAAAACGCAACGGGATCTCAGGCGGCCCGGCGTGCGCGGAGCACGACGTCGTGGGTGTGGTGACCGCCTCCCGCGGCCCGTCCACGTGCCCGCGTCTCGTCGGTGACGATTTCCCAACCGTCGCCGAGCAGTCCCGCGAAATCAGCGGGTTGGACGTAGGCGTCCGGGTCGAAGCCATGTGCACGCACACCCTCGGGGGCGTGTGCCACGACGAGCAGGGACCCGCCGGGGCCGACGGCTTCGACCAGCCGGCGGGCCGCGTCGACGTTCTCCTTCGCGATCGGGAAGTAATGCATGGTCACAAGGTCGACGTCGGTCGCCGGCACGTCATCGGCGATCACGTCGGCACGCAACCACGTGATCGACGGCCGCGGATCGATCTCACGGGCCCGATCCACCGCGACCTGCGAGATGTCGAGGGCCGTGACCTGCCATCCGCGGTCGGCGAGCCATCGGGCGTCGGCCCCCTCACCCGACCCGACGTCGAGCGCGGTGCCCGGCTCGATGTCCGACACCTCGGCGACGAGCGCAGGGTTGACGTCGGAGGTCCACAAACGGTCCGCGCTGCGGTACCGCTCGTCCCAGCCTTCGGCGGTTCCCGGATCGTTGCTCCCCCGGGACTCGGTGGCGGCCTGGGGGCGGTGGCTGTTCTCGGTTGTCATGCCTTCGACTCTGGCACGCACCGTCGTGAGCGGCAAGGACGGTTGCCGATCCGGCAAGAAGTGATGGTGGAGGGAGACCCCGGGTCAGTGCACCACGCCCGCGATCCGCCGGATGGCCTCGGTGAGCACGTCGGCGGAGCAAGCGACGTTGAGTCGAACGAAACCGGCACCCGGATTCCCGAAGGCGTGTCCGTAATGCAGGGCGACGCGGGCTTTGTCGAGAATGACGAGCCCGGGGTCGTCGCCCAGCCCGGTCTCGCGGAAGTCGAGCCAGGCGAGATACGACGCCTCCGGCCGCGTGTACCGAACCGTCGGAAGATGCTGCGCGAGCAGCTGTTCGAGGAGATCGAAGCTCTCCCCGATGACCTCGAGGGTGGCGTCGAGCCACTCGTCACCGTGCGCCAATGCCGCTTCGGCCGCAGCGCGGCCCAGAATGCTCGTGCGATAGCGCACCTCGTCGGGTTGCCGCGCGATCAGAGCCCGGCCCCGATCCGACGCGACAACCGTGAGCGCGCACTTGGCACCGGCGAGATTGAAGGCCTTGCTCGCCGAATGTGCGGCCACGCCGACGTCACGCGCCGTGTCGCTCACCGCGAGGAACGGGACGAACTCCACGCCGGGGTGGACCAGCGGCGCATGGATCTCGTCACTGACAACGGTCGCGCCGTGTGCCGCGGCCAAGTCGGCCAGTCGCGCGAGGTCGGTGGCGTCGTGGACGAGACCGAGCGGATTGTGCGGGTGGCACAGTAGAACCGCGCGGGCCCCGGCGGCGAGGGCGCGTTCGATGCCCGCCAGATCCATCCGCCAGGTCGTCGACGACGACCCGCGTTCCTCGAGAAGGGGCACCTCGACGACGCGGCCACCGGCCTCCGGGATGAGTTCGAAGAACGGCGGATAGACCGGGGGCATCAGCACGACACCGTCGCCGGGACTGATCGCGACGCGCAGACTCTCGACGATGACGACGCTCACGTCGGTCGTCGAGCTGACGTCCGCCGGATCCACCCGCCACCCCCACCGACGGTCGGCGAACCCGGCGAAGGCCTCCCCTGCCGAGCCCGAGGTCGCCGCGTAACCGATGTCGGACGCACGTACCCGGTCGATGATGGCGTCGGCGACCACCGGTGCGAGCGGATAGTCCATCTCCGCGATGAACAGCGGTAGTACGTCGTCGGGGTGCGTGCTCCACTTCGCGCTCGTACGACGGCGTAGTTCGTCGAGCGGCGGCGCGACCGGTCTGATGCTCACCGCTACTTCGTACCGCCGATGTCGACGCGGCACCAAGAGTGCGGCCACCACGTCCGTCGACGATTCCGCCGTCAGCGGGCAGACTGGTCGGCATGGCCTTCCCCATTCGCATCGGTGTCCAGATCCAGCCCCAGCACGCACCCGAGTACTCGCTGATCCGGGACGCGGTCCGCCGCGCCGAGGACACGGGCGTCGACATCGCGTTCAACTGGGATCACTTCTATCCGCTCTACGGCGCCCCCGAGGGCGAGCACTTCGAATGCTGGACGATGCTCGGCGCCTGGGCCGAGCAGACCTCCCGGGTGGAGATCGGCGCGCTCGTGACCTGCAACTCGTACCGGAATCCGGAGTTGCTCGCCGACATGGCCCGCACCGTCGACCACATCAGCAACGGCCGTCTGATCCTGGGCGTCGGAGCCGGCTGGTTCCAGAAGGACTACGACGAGTACGGCTACGACTTCGGCACCGTCGGTTCCCGGTTGAACGATTTCGGTGCCGCCCTCCCGCGGATCAAGTCGCGGCTGGCCAAGCTGAATCCGGCTCCCACACGCGAGATCCCGATCCTCATCGGCGGCAGCGGCGAGAAGAAGACGCTGCGCTACATCGCCGAGCACGGCGACGTCTGGCACGGCTTCAACGACGTCGAGCAGTACCGGCACAAGTCCAAGGTGCTGGCCGAGCACTGCGCCGCCGTGGGTCGAGACCCCGAGACCATCGAGCGGTCGTCGGGCGTGCAGTTCGACGGGGACACCGACGCGCTGCTGCGCGATGCCGATGCACTCGCCGACGAGGGCGTCACGCTGCTGACCGTCGGCGTCACCGGCCCCGACTACGACCTCACCGCACTCGAGGCGCTGTGCCGGTGGCGCGACTCGCGGAACTGACCGCGTAGCACCCGGGCGCACCCGCGCCCGGGTGCCGACACTCCCCCGAAGGCGTCGACGACACCGCACGCCCGCACGGCTAGGTTTGTGATCATGCATCGAGTGCCGGCACTTCGGGAACTGCTGACACGCGCGGCTTCGGCGGTCGCGCTGACGGGGCTGCTGGGCGTCCTCATGGCCCTGGCGTCCCCCGGCGCGGCGTCGGCGGAGCCGCCCACCCGGCTGCCGAACTACGTCGTCGACTCCGCGGATGCGATCTCCCCGGCGCAGCGCGCCGAACTCGAGACGGCGATCGACTCGCTCTACAACGCCCACGCGGTCCAGATGTGGATCGTGTACGTCCGCGATTTCGACGGTCTGACCAGCGAGGAATGGGCGGATCGGACCGCCGCCGCCAGCGAGCTGGGTGACCATGACGCCCTGCTCGCCGTCGCCACCGAGGACCGGGCGTATCGGTTATTCGCACCCGACAGCGTGGGCGGCCTCGATCAATCGACACTCGAAGAAGTCGCGAACGACGACGTCGTCCCGCAATTGCGCGACGAGAACTGGGCAGGTGCGGGCCTGGCGGCGGTCAACGGACTGTCCGGCGCACTCGATCCGAACCACACCGGCCTGATCGCAGCCGGCGTCGTCGGCGGCGTGGCCATCCTCGGCGGCGGCGGCGCGTACCTCTACTCCCGACGCCGCAAGCAGCGTCGTATCGACGACAGCGTCGAGACCCTGCGAGAGCAGGAACTGACTGTCGACCAGTTGGCCGCGCAACCCGTCGAGGTGCTCGACCCGTGGTCGCGTGAGGTGCTCACGGATCTCGACAACGCCATCCGCACCAGCAAGGAAGAGCTGCAGCTGGCGGTCGGCGAGTTCGGTGAGGCCGAGACGGCTCCGTTCACCGACACCGTGCGGCACGCCGAACAGGCGCTCGGACGGGCGTTCGGGCTGCGCCAGCGTCTCGATGACAACGTTCCCGAGACCGACGACGAACGACGCTCGATGCTCGTCCAGATCATCACCACCTGCACCGAGATCGACAGCACGCTGGACGACCACGTCGAGAACTTCGACGCGATGCGCAACCTCCTCATCAATGCGGACTCGCGATTCGACGCCATCACCCAGCAACTCATCGGTCTGCGCGCCCGTCTGGAGACGGCGACGCAGCAGCTGACCGAGCTCATCGGCAAGCACGGCGAGGCCACGTTGACCTCCATCCTCGACAACGTCGATCTCGCCCGAGCCCAGATCGACTTCGCCGAGGCGACCGCGGATCAGGGGCGCGCCGCCATCGCCGCACCGGTGGGTCAGCAGGGACCGGCCGTCGCTGCGATCAGGTCGGCCGAGGGATCGATCGAGCAGGCGACCACGCTGCTCGACGCCATCGATCACGCAGATGCGAACATCGCCGTCGCCCGCTCGCGAATGCCGGCGCTCATCGCCGAGGTGGACGACGAACTGGCCGAGGCCAACGCCCTGGCACAGACCGGCGGGACCTCGCTGGTGACTGCGATCCAGGTCGCGAGCGCCGCGGTCGCCAATGCCCGCAGCAACTTCGACGCCGATCCGCTGGGTACCTTCACGGCGCTCGTCGACGCCGATGCCGATCTCGACGACGCACTCGCCGCGGCCCGGGACGCCGCGGCCGAGCGCATCCGACGTGCACAGGTCCTCACCGCGGCACTCGAATCGGCCGAGGCCAAGGTGACGGCGGCGGCCGACTTCATCGGCACCCGCCGCGGGGCCGTGCAGTCCACGGCACGTACCCGACTGGCGGAGGCGCAGCGGCTTCTGCAGTCCGCGACGGACGCCGCTGCCACCGATGCACCGGTGGCGACCGCGACCGCACGTCGCGCCGGTTCCCTGGCCGACCAGGCGCTCATGGCCGCTCAGACCGACGTCGTCGACTGGCAGTCGCAACAGCGACATCCGGGAGGCTCGTCCACCGCCGGTGCGGTCCTCGGCGGAATCCTCGTCGACAGCTTTCTACGCGGCACCGTCGCGGGACGCGGGGGTGGCTTCGGTGGCGGCGGCTTCGGCGGCGGCTTCGGGAGCGGCGGACGCAGCCCCGGTTCCTTCGGCGGTTCCGGATCGTCGGGCCGGATCGGAACCGGCGGGCGGTTCTAGGCCCCGGCGCCGGGAGCGCAGCGAGGGGCCGAATCAGCACGGCGCCGGGAGCGGGCCGGATCGACATGGCCGCGTGATGTTCCACGTGGAACCAACAGGGGTGTTGGGTTGCCGTTAACGCTCGGGTAGCCATCGGTTCGTTTCATCCTCCTAACGTGCTCCTCGTCGTGCGCCGGCCCCGTGGCGCGACCATGTTTTCAGAGGAGCCCGTGTGCGTATTCCGTTGCAGCTGTTCATGTCCACCGGTGAGGATGCCGGACGTTCGTCCCGCGCCTACGTGACCTGCCGCTACAAGTGCGGCGACGCGTGCCGCCACGATCCCGGGAACACCAGCGACAACAACTACTTCCGGGATGTCGTCCGCACCGCGGTCTCGCGTCGAAGCGTTCTCAAGACCTCGGCCGGTGCAGCGGTGGCCGTCGGTGCGACCTCGCTCCTCGCGGCGTGCGGTGATTCCGGGTCGTCGGAGTCGGCCTCGTCGAGCGGTGCGGCGTCCGGAGATGCGATGCCGGGCATGAACTTCGCCGCCGTCGCGCCGAACACCGAGGATGCCGTGGTGATCCCGGACGGGTACCGCCAGGAGGTGGTGATCAGGTGGGGCGACCCGATCCTGCCCGGCGCTCCCGAGTTCGACTTCGCCAATCAGACGCCCGAGGCGCAGGCCGGGCAGTTCGGCTTCAACAACGACTTCGCCGGCCTGATCCCGGTCGACGGCGTTGCCGATCACCACTACCTGGTCGCCAACCTGGAGTACCCGACCGAGCCCTTCATGTTCGCCGGCTACAAGGAAGGCGAACCCACCGAGCAGCAGGCCCGCATCGCCATGGCGTCGGTCGGCATCGCAGTCGTCGAGGTCACCGCGCAACCCGGCAGCGGAGCTCTCAAAACCGTTGTGGGCCCTCGGAACCGACGTCTGACTGCCTCGAGCCCGTTCCGCCTCACCGGCCCGGCCGCGGGCAGCGACTTCGTCAAGACGGCCGCGGACCCGGCGGGCACCACTGTCCTGGGCACCTTCGCCAACTGTTCCGGAGGTCTCACCCCGTGGGGCACGATGCTCTCCGGCGAAGAGAACT
Organism: Gordonia sp. SCSIO 19800; assembly: GCF_018132775.1. NCBI lineage: Bacteria > Bacillati > Actinomycetota > Actinomycetes > Mycobacteriales > Gordoniaceae > Gordonia > Gordonia sp. SCSIO 19800. The sequence goes on from NZ_JAGRQM010000032.1 coordinate 32,846, forward strand.
TCAACAACTACTTCGCGAACCCGAGCGCCATCACCGATCCCAAGGCCAAGGAGCGGCTCGAGCGCTACTCCTTCGAGGACGACGGCGACGAGCACTACTGGGGACGGTTCGACAAGCGCTTCGACCTGGCGGTCGAGCCGAACGAGGGGAATCGCTTCGGTTACATCGTCGAAGTGGATCCGCACGACCCGGATTCTGTTCCGGTGAAGCACAGTTCGATGGGCCGGTTCAAGCACGAATCGGCGAACATCTACGTGGTCGGGAGCGGGCCGGACAAGGACACCGTCGTCGCCTACAGCGGTGACGACGAGAGGTTCGAGTACATCTACAAGTTCGTCTCCAGCCGCAAGATGAAGTCCGGCCTGTCGAAGACGGCCCGCGACCACAACATGGGCATCCTCGACGAAGGCACGCTCTACGTCGCCACCTTCACCGGGGACTCCCCCGACCCGGTGGACGGTACCGGAACCCCGCCCGCCTCAGGGAAATTCGCCGGCAAGGGGTCCTGGAAGCCGCTGCTGACGGTCAATGCCGACGGTTCGGCACGCTCGTACATCCGCGGCATGTCCCCCGCCGAGGTCGCGGTGTTCACCCGGCAGGCCGCCGACACCGTCGGCGCGACCAAGATGGACCGGCCCGAGGACATCGAACCGAATCCGAAGTCCGGCAAGGTCTACTGCGCGCTGACGAACAACGACGATCGCGGCACCGATGGTGAAGCGCCTGCCGATGCGGTGAACCCCCGCAACGAGAACAAGAACGGTCAGGTCCTGGAGATGACCGACGACCACACCGGCACCGAGTTCACCTGGGAACTCCTGCTGGTGTGCGGCGACCCGGCTGCTGCCGACACCTACTACGGCGGGTTCGACAAGACCAAGGTCAGTCCGATCTCCTGCCCCGACAACGTCGCGTTCGATCCCCATGGCAATCTGTGGATCTCCACGGACGGCAACGCACTCGACAGCAACGACGGGTTGTTCGCGGTCGCCCTGGACGGCGATCGACGCGGGGAGACCAAGCAGTTCCTGACCGTGCCCAAGGGTGGCGAGACCTGCGGCCCGATCATCGACACCAATCGTGTCCTGATCGCGGTTCAGCACCCCGGTGAACTCGACGACCACTCCGCGGACAACCCGGCGTCGCACTGGCCCGACGGCGGACAGTCGCAGCCCCGGCCCTCCGTCGTCGCCGTGTGGCGGGACAACGGAGGCGAGATCGGCGTCTGACCACACCCCTTCATCCGAGCACCCTCGAGTCCCGGCCCAGCGGCCCGGCTCGGGGGTGTTCTGCATCTGCCACCAGGACTGTCCCGCGGTACCGAGCCGTTGACCTGGATCTTTCGTGGCCCGCACCCCGATCGTGACAGTCGTCAAGGTTTTTCTTGACGACTGTCAAGACCCGGGCTTAGTGTGGCGTGCAGCACATGTTGTCTCGACTGTGTCTTACTTCTCCGCCTCGGCCGAGGCGGTCTCACGGAGGTGGAACGATGACGAGTTATGACCTGACCGGGCGGACGGCACTGGTCACGGGTGGCGCGCAGGGCCTCGGTGCCGGGATGGCCGAGGCGCTCGCCGCAGCCGGTGCGTCCGTCGCGATCGGCGACGTGAACTCCGACGGCGGTCGGCAGACGGTCGAAACGCTTCGGGCACAAGGCGCGAAGGCCGAGTTCGTCGCGCTCGACGTGACCGACGACGCGGCCTGGGAGTCGGCCGTGGCGTCGACCGTCGAGTCGCTGGGCGGGCTCGACATCGTCGTGAACAACGCCGGCATCGAGGTGACGAACCTCCTGGTCGATCTCGACGCCGGCGAGGCGTCGAAGATGCTGGACGTCAACGTGCTCGGTACTGCCCTCGGCATCAAGCACGCGTTCCGCGCGATGCGTCCCGGCGGCATCGCAGGCAGGGGCGGAGCCGTCGTGAACATCGCATCCGTCGCTGCGACAATCGCTTTCCCCGGCATCAGCGTCTACTCCGCGACGAAGTCGGGTATCGACCGCCTCACCCGGGTGGCGGCCGCCGAATCCGGCAAGCTCGGCTACGGAGTGCGCGTCAACTCGATCTATCCCGCACTCACCCCGACCGCGATGGGCAACAAACTCGCCGTCGAGACCGCGGCCCTGGGGCTGTTCGAATCCCCGGAGGCGGCTGCCCAGGCGGTCGCGGAGCTGACACCCCTGGGCCGACTCGGACAGGTCGACGACATGGCCGACGCCGTGGTCTTCCTCGTCTCCGACGCCGCGAAGTTCATCACCGGCGCGGGCCTCCCGGTCGACGGCGGCATGGGGATGTGATTCCGCCGACGTCCACCGCCGCAACGCTTTTCCCGAACACCCGCATCGAACACCCGAACCAGACACGAGGAGTCCCACCATGCCCACTGACAAACGCGTCGTCGTCTACGGAGCGTCCGGATACACCGGCCGACTGATCTGTGAGTATCTGCGCGAGTACAACATTCCGTTCCTGGCCGCGGGCCGCGACCACGCCCGGCTGAAGAGCGCCGTCGAGGCGGCGCCGGGCATCGACACGGTCGCGTACGACATCGTCGAGGTCGAGCACACGGTCGAGGCGCTGACCGAGGCCTTCCGCGGTGCCGACGTCGTACTGAACACGGTCGGCCCGTTCGCCCGCTACGGTCACGAGGTCGTCCAGGCCTGCCTCGAGATCGGGGCCCACTACACCGACACCAACGGTGAGCAGAACTGGATGATCGATGCCGAGGCGCAGTACGGAGCCGAATTCGCCTCTCGCGAACTGGTGTTGACGCCCGGCCTGGCGCAGATGTACTCGATCGGCGAGATCGCCGCGAACATCTGCCTGGAGAACCCCGGACTGGACACCCTCGACATCCAGGTGTTCTGGAAGGGCCACCCGACCGTCGCGTCGACCAACACGATCCTCACCAATGCCGCATTCGCGAAGGCGTACTACCTCGAGGAGAACGAGTACGTCGAATGGCCGGCGGACGCGGGTCTGTACACGGTCAGCGTGCCCGGTCAGCACGACCTCGGTCTCGCTCTGCCCTGGGGCGGTACATCACACCCGGTGTGGTTCAAGAACGACCCGCGCGTGGCCACCGCCAGGGCACTCGGCGGCGTCTTCAACCGGCCACTGATGCAGGGCGTACCGGTTCTGGTGGCCGCCGCGCTCGAACAGATGGAGGGCAAGTCCGAGGAGGAGAAGTACCGGATCATCGACGAGCAGTCGGCCGCCATCCGCAGCGAGATGCCCCCGCGTGAGAACCCGCGCCTGAACACCTCGCTGGACTCGGTCTACGCCTCCGGTCCGCTCGGCCGCGCGCACTGCGTGATCCACGGCAACTCCAACTACAAGCAGACCGCCCTGCTCAACGCGCACGCCGCGAACGAACTCCTCCAGGCCCGCCCCCGCCGTGTCGGCTTCGTCTCGAGCTGCCAGGCGTTCGGCCATCGCGAATTGCTCGGCACACTTCGCGCTTTCGGTCTGGTCCTGGACCCGATCGTCACCGTGCACCGCTGAGGACGACATGCGACTCTCGGAGTACCTCGACAAGGGCGCCTCGCTGGGGCGCGACGCGCCGTGCCTCACCGCCGGCGGGGTCACCTCGACCTACGGCGAGGTCCAGGATCGGTCCACTGCCATCGCGGGTGCGTTGCAGCACAACGGGATCGAGGCCGGTGACCGGGTCGCCGTCCTCTCGGCCAACGATTCGCTGGCCCTGACGTGCGTCTTCGGCATCTCGCGTGCGGGTGCCGTGTGGTGCCCGGTCAATCCGCGCAACGAGGCCGAGGAGAACCGACAGCTGTTCGATCTCTTCGGGTGCCGGCTGCTGTTCTTCCAGGCGAAGTTCGCCGGCCTGATCGAGAAGATCAAAGATCAGCTCCCGCAATTGGACCGGTTGATCTGTCTGGACGGCGACGTCGACTGGGCGACGCCGTTCGACGGCTGGCTCGACGAACATCGGGCCGAACCGGACGAACGCCGACGACCAGATGGCGGTCTGTGCATGCTCGCCGGTACCGGCGGGACGACCGGCCGACCGAAGGGGGTGCGGCTCACCGAGGACAACATGATGACCTCGACGGCACTGGCGTTGATGAGCTACCCGTTCGGTGAGCGCCCCCGGTATCTGGCGCTCGCCCCGCTGACCCACTCGGCGGGGGTGCTGACTTTCCCCATCCTCAGCCTCGGCGGTGAGGTCGTGATCATGGCGGCACCGGACATCGGGGAGTTCCTGGCGCTGATCGAGCGGCATCGCATCACGCACGCCTTCCTCCCGCCGACGGTGATCTACGGGGTGCTCGACCATCCCGACCTCGACCGTCGGGATCTGAGCTCGCTGCGATGTCTGTGGTACGGCGCGGCACCGATGTCGCCCACGCGGCTGGAAGAAGCACTGACGCGTATCGGACCGGTGCTCGGCCAGTTGTTCGGGCAGACGGAGGCGCCGAACATGATCGCCACCCTCGCGCCCGCCGAGCACTTCCATGACGATGGGTCGATGGCCACCGAGCGGTTCGGATCGGCCGGTCGGCCGACACCGCTGACCACGGTCGCGATCATGGCCGAGGACGGGTCGCTGCTGAGTCGTGGCGAGCGCGGGGAGATCGTCGTCCGGGGACCGCTCGTGATGGACGGTTATCACGAGAACCCCACGGCCACGGCCGAAGTGAGCGCGTACGGCTGGCATCACACCGGCGACATCGGCTACCTCGACGACGACGGCTACCTCTTCGTCGTCGACCGCGCCAAGGACATGATCATCACCGGCGGGTTCAACGTGTACTCGGCCGAGGTGGAACAGGCGTTGCTGGCCCATCCGGCGGTGAAGGACTCGGCCGTCATCGGGCTGCCCGATCCCAAATGGGGCGAACGCGTGACGGCCGCCGTCGAACTGCGTGCGGGGCACGACGTCGACACCGAGGAGCTCATCGCCTTCGTCAAGGAACGGATCGGCAGCGTCAAGGCGCCGAAGGAGATCGAGATCTGGACCGAACTGCCGCGGTCCAAGGTCGGCAAGATCCTGAAGACCGAGGTCCGGGGGGCATTCAGCTGACCGGATCGAGGCCTCACCCGGTGCCCGCCCGGCCGGCGCCGACAAGCGTCGAACTCGGCCGGGTGGGTACACTCGGGTCTCGAACTCCATCACTCCCCGAGCAAGGGAATCCCCCGGCAAGGACCGCGAGATGACACAGGTCGTCGACCGACAGGCCCGCATCGAGGCCCGCGCACGAGACAAGTTCCAGGCCAAGCGCGACGAGCTGGCCATGGCGACTCTGACGACGCTGGCCGAACTGGGGTACGCGCGGACGAGCCTGCGCGAGATCGCGCAGAACTCCGAGTACTCGCACGGGGTGTTGCACTACTACTTCACCGACAAGCTCGACCTCATCGCCCACGCGGTCCGGCAGTACGAGGCCGTCTGCGTCACCCGCTACGACGAGGTGGTGGCCCAGGCGGTGACCGCGGACCAGTTGCGCGACGAGTTCGCCGACACCTTCTTCGCAGGCATGCACTCCGAGGCAGCCATTCATCGGCTCTGGTACGACCTGCGCAACCAGAGCATGTTCGACGACTCCTTCCGCGCGGACGTCATCGAGATCGAGCGCCGGCGCGAAGAGATGATCTGGCGTGTGGTGGAGAGATTCTGCGAGTTGTCGGGGACGCAGCCCGCGGTGACACCGGCGGTCGCCTACATCGCGCTCGACGGCATCTTCCAGCGCGGACTGCTCAGCGAGATCGACGGCCGGCCCGACGGCGTCGCGACTGCGCGCCAGGACCTGATCGCCTTCTTCGGAGTCGTGGGGCACCACTGACCGTCTGACGAGTCGAGCCGCACGTTCGTGCGCAGCATCACAGCCCCCTGCCCTAATACTTCGAACCCCTAAGTATTAGACTCTCTAAACGTGTCCGCTTCCGACCCCGCCCAACTCGCCCAGACCTTGCGGCCGACGATCACCAGGCTCTACCTGGCCCTCCGTCGTCGCGCACCGTCGGTCGAGCTGACCGCGGCGCAGACGTCCGCTCTGAGCGTCCTCGCCGATCACGGGCCGATGCGGATGGGTGAATTCGCCACCCGCGAATCCATCCGCATGCCGACAGCGACGTCGGTGATCGACGGACTCACCAAGCACCACCTGGTCGAACGCAGACCTGATCCAGACGACCGCCGAGCCGTGCTCGTCGACCTCACCGACCACGGGCGCACCCTCGTGCGACAGATCCGCGAGGAGCGGGACGTCATCCTGACCGGTGCGCTCGCCGCGCTCGACGATCAGCAGCGCGAAGCCATCGCCGCGGCCGGACCGGCCCTGCAGGCCCTGCGCGACCAGCTCGACAATCACCCGGTATCGCACCCCGCCCGCCCGGCGAGTGCGTGAGCGGCCCGGTCGCGGTTCGACACCGCCGGCCGTCCGCCTGATCTGGCAAAGGAATTCATGACCGTCACCGAACACACCCCGGGCGACACCGCCGCGGTGGCGCGCGACACCACCGCAACCGAACCGTCGATGCTCGCCTCTCTGCGCGCCCAACCGCGCGCGGTGTGGATCACCGCCTTCGCCGCCGTCATCGCCTTCATGGGCATCGGCCTCGTCGATCCGATCCTGCACAGCATCGCCGAAGCGCTGAACGCCCCACCGGAGAAGCTCACGCTCCTGTTCGGTGTCTACGTCGGCGTCCAGTGCGTCGCGATGCTGCTGACCGGTTGGGCCGCATACCGTTTCGGGCCGCGACGCACACTCACCGTCGGGCTGGGACTCATCGTCGTCGCAGCCGGCGTCTCGGCCTTCGCCGACAACATCGACCAGCTCATCGCCTACCGGGTGATCTGGGGTCTCGGCAACGCACTGTTCCTCGCCACCGCACTGGCTTTCATCGTCCAATCGGCGGTGGGCAACCGCAACAGCGCCATCATGATGTACGAGGCCGCCCTGGGCATCGGGCTGGCCGTCGGACCGCTCCTGGGTGCGACGCTCGGTGAATGGACTTGGCGCGCACCGTTTGCCGGTACCGCCCTGCTGATGCTGGCCGGAGCCATCCTGTGCGCGTTCATGCTTCCCGCCGACGGCCCCCGGTCCGAACGAGTGCGGGTCCGGATCGTCGACCCGATCAAGGTCCTGCGCAACCGCACCCTGTTCGTCACGTCCGTCGGTTCCGCCTTCTACACGGGCGCCCTCTTCACCGTGATCGCCTGGGCGCCGATCGCGATGGGCCTGCGACCCATCTACGCCGGACTCGTCTTCTTCGGCTGGGGTCTGCTCACGGCGGTCGCCGGAGTCTTCGTCGCGCCGCTGCTCGCTCGGGTCGTCGGTGAGAAGGCCGGTGTCATGGTTGCCATCTCGACATACGGACTTGTCATGGTGCTGGCCGGGATCGGCACGTTCACCGGACAGATCTGGCTGATCGGCCTGGCCGTCATCCTCTCCGGCTTCCCCTCGGGCGTGCTCAACACCCTCTTCACCGACGTCGCGATGTCGGCCGTCGGCGGCGACACCCCGCGCTCGGTCTCGAGTGCCGGGTTCAGCTTCCTCCGCTGGATGGGCGCCGCGATCGCGGCCGTGCTCGTCGCGTACCTCGCGAAGTGGACCGGTTCGGAGGCGACACCGTGGTGGTTCGCCACCGGATACTGCGTCGTCGCCCTCGGCGCGGTGTCGCTGGCCAAGGTCGCCCACGACCACAAGGTCGCCGACGATGCCGCTCTCATCGGCGCCGAGGAGTTCTGAGGTTCGCGCACACGCGGCTTCACGCTCCCTGAGCACAGGCGCAAGGAGCACGGCCCCCTCCCGCTCCCCGAGGTGCGACGAGCGCGACGCCTCCGCTCCCTGAGGAGCGGCCGGACGGCCGTCGTGGACCACCGAGCGAACACTCCTGGGCGCCCGAATTCTATGCTCCCTGAGGTGCGAGCGAAGCGAGCCACGAAGGGCCACGCAACGTGTCTCACCAGGCCCTTCGTGGCTCGTCGCTATCGCTCCTCGCACCTCAGTATCTGCGGCCTGGCGGCCGTCGTGGGGGTCGAAGAGTTCGTGCTGGTCACCGGCGCGTG
>NZ_JAGRQM010000033.1:0-40271 GCF_018132775.1 Gordonia sp. SCSIO 19800
CGACGAGCCACGAAGGGCCTGGTGAGACAGGTTGCGGAGCCCTTCGTGGCTCGCTTCGCTCGCACCTCAGGGAGCAGAGATGTGGACGCTCAAGAGTGTTCTTTCACGATCCACGACGGCCGCCCGGCCGCAGTTACTGAGGTGCGGGGAGCGCACGCCGCCGGGCCGAGCAAGCGACGAAGGAGCGCGTCGAGGTCGACGAGCCTTGAAGGGCGCGTCCCGGTCACGTCCGGTCGTTGCCACCGCCGGAGGGCAGGAAGCGGAACACGCGATCGTCGGTGGGCTTCGCTGAACCCACCTCCTTGTTGACGGTCGCCACCTGCAGCAGCCCGTTGGGGAGCGCGGCCATCCGGCCGAGGGCGCCGTACCGCCGGTCGAGCACGACGGCCGGAGCGGTGATCGTCGGCTCCTCGCGAGTGGGCTCGTTGATGGCCTCGATGCGCTGGGTGCGTGTCGTCGAGACGAAGATGCTGCCCCCGGCGACCCCGCAACCCGCGATCTGCGGCCGGTCCGGCCACGTCCACAGCACCTTGGGTCCGCCTTCTTCGAGCACCTGCACGCGATCCTCGGTGGCCGTCTGGTCGGCGACGTAGACCGTCCCGGTGGAAGCGTTGGGACACAACGCCACCGACGACCCGAAGCCGGATGCGAGGATCGCCGGCCGCGGGCCGTCGCCAGAGGTGAACGAGGTCACCAGCAGTACCTTGCCCGCGAGGGACGACGGATCGTCCGCGGCCGCGGGATTCCCGGCATTGCCGGTGGCGACGACGAGTTCGGTCGGGGACCGGAAGTACATCGCGCCCATGTTCCCGGTGGCGCCCTTGGGGATGCCGGTCAGGATCGGCTTGGGCACGTCTCCCGGTGCCAGGCGGACGATGCGGTTGTCCGACGGGGTCGTGATGTAGGCGTAGATCAACCGGTCCTGAGAATAGGTGGGGGAGTAGGCGAAATCGATCAGACCGCCGTCACCGGACGCATCGACCGGCGTCTCTCCCAGGGTCCGGGCAGGACCGTAGCGTTTGGTCGTGATGATCTTGCCGGTCGTGCGTTCGGCGACGACGGTGACCTCGCCCTGCTCGTCGCCGGGCATCACACCGCCGGTGGACGCGAGGCACGTCGCGATCACCGCGGGGTCGGGGTCGACGCACGGGCCGGTCGGTGGCGGTTGCGTCTCGCGCGGGGTCTCCGGCGGTGGCGTCGGCTTGGGCTGGCCGCTCGGCCGGTTGTTCGGGCTGAACGCACCCGCCTCGCGTTGATTGTCCTGGGCGCTGAAGTCCGCGCAGCCGCCGACCAGCACCACGACCGCCGTCAGCACCGTCACCAGCACTCGCCACCGGGCCCACACCCGGCGGTCCGCCGTCGCGGCTGAACTCGTCCGGGCATCGTCGCGCGTGCCCGTCGGGCGCCCCTTCCACATGGCGTCCACAGTAATGGTGCTCCGGGTGACGGTGCCCCGAGCGTGGTGCCCCGACTCACCCCGTCGGGGTCCGGTGACCGCAGTCCGCGAGCCTCTAGAGTCGGGCGTGTGAGCGAACGCGACACGTCGGGCACCAGCGAGCGCGACACACCGGCGACGAGCCCCTACGACGAACCGACCGGACAGATCCCGGTCCCGGGCGGCGCGACCGGCGCACCCGGCACGGGACCCGGGGCGGGCAGTTCGCGTCCCGACGCCGGCCCGCCGACGCCACCCGCGGTGACCGACCGCGACGACTTCTACAACCGGCACGCCCGGCGGTCGCCGGCCCCCTACTCCCGGGTGGACGATCTCGACGACCTCGATCCCGGCGACGTCGAGACCCGTTCGGTCGCCGCTGGTCCGGCCGCGGCTCCTCGGTCCGGTCCGGCGCCGACGCGACCGGCCGCGACGACCGCGGGGCCCGGCGCCGGAACGGGTGTACCGGCCGATGACGACTTCGAGACCGTACAGTTCGCCAAACAGCCCGGCCCCGCGCGCGTGCAGACCGCCGACGACGCGGTCACCACCCCGGAGCCCGCCCTGCCGCCGGTCGGCACCGCGCGCTACGACTTCGTCGATGACGACGACGATCTGATCTCCCGCGCCCGAGCGCACGACGCCGCGTCCGACACCGAAGTACTTGACGACGAGCCGCGCGGTCGTCGTCGGTTCGGGCGGCGCCGAACCGACGACGACACCGATGATCGGCGCGGTGCCGGGGCCGACGACGACCTCGAGGACGCGCTCGCGAAATCGCGGCGCGGCACCATCGACCTGGGTTTGCTGCTGTTGCGTGTTGCGCTCGGCGGCCTGGTCGGTGCGCACGGCCTGCAGAAGCTCTTCGGGTTGTGGAACGGTCCGCGGTTGAGCGGCTTCGAGTCCATGCTCGTCGACGCCGGCTTCACCGCCGACTACGCCCAGATCCTCGCCATCGTCGGTGCGCTGTCGGAGACGATCGGTGGACTGATGGTGATCCTCGGGCTGCTGACCCCGATCGGGGCGTCGGCGATCCTCGGCACCATGCTCGTCGCCGCGGCCTACAAGATGTCGATGGCCGATGGCTTCTCGTTCTTCGCCGCCGCCGGCGGGGTCGAGTTCGAGCTCTTCCTCGCGGTGGCCGCGGCGGTCGTCATCCTGACCGGCCCGGGTCTGTACTCACTCGACTATCCACGGGGTTGGGCGCGACGGCCGTTCGTCGGCTCGTTCCTCTGGCTCATCGTCGGCGTGGCGGCAGCTGTCGCCGTCTGGGTCCTGGCCAACGGGAGCAACCCGCTCATCTGAGTCGGCACCGACACAGAACGCGGGGACGTATCGGAATCCGATACGTCCCCGCACTCTGTGCTGAGTAGTCAGTCGACCTGACGCACCGCGCCGCGGTCGGCAGACGTCGCGAGCTTGGCGTACGCGCGCAGTGCGGTGGTCACCGTGCGCTGACGATCCTTCGGCTGCCATGGCCGTTCGGAGGCCTCCATCTTGGCGCGCCGCTCGGCGAGCACCTCGTCGTCGACCAGGACCTCGAGGCGGCGGGTCTTGACGTCGATGACGATCGGGTCGCCGTCCTCGACGAGTCCGATGGCACCACCCGACGCGGCTTCGGGGGACATGTGACCGACCGACAGGCCCGACGATCCGCCGGAGAACCGGCCGTCGGTGATGAGCGCGCACTTCTTGCCCATCCCGGTGCCCTTCATGAAGGCTGTCGGATGCAGCATCTCCTGCATGCCGGGGCCGCCCGCGGGACCCTCGTACCGCACGACGAGGACCTCGCCGGCCTGGATGGTCTTGGAGAGGATGACCTGGACGGCGTCTTCCTGGCTCTCGACGACACGGGCCGGACCCTCGAAGTGCCACAGGTCCTCGTCGATGCCCGCCGTCTTCAGGACAGCGCCGTCGGGGGCGAGGTTGCCGCGCAGCACGCACAGACCGCCCTCGACGGTGTAGGCGTGCTCGAGGTCGCGGATGCAACCGCCCGAGGCATCGGTGTCGAGCGAACTCCACCGGTTCGACGTCGAGAACGGAGTGGTGGTGCGGACGCCGCCCGGTGCGGCGTGGAAGAGTTCGACGGCCTCGGCGATCGCCTTGCCGCCGCGGATGTCCCAGTCGTCGAGCGCCTGGGCCATGGTCGGGGTGTGCACGGTCGACGCGGTGTCGTCGAGCAGGCCCGCGCGGCGCAGTTCCCCGAGGATCGCCGGGATTCCGCCGGCCCGGTGGACGTCCTCCATGTGGTAGTCCGAATTCGGCGAGACCTTCGACAGACACGGCACGTTGCGGCTGATCTCGTCGATGACCCCGAGGTCGAAATCGACGACCTCCCCCTCCTGCGCGGCGGCGAGGATGTGCAGCACGGTGTTGGTCGAACCGCCCATCGCGACGTCGAGGGCCATTGCGTTGCGAAACGCGGTCGGCGTGGCGATGTTCCGCGGCAGCACCGATGCGTCGTCGTCGCGATACCAACGTGTCGCCGCATCGACGACGACCGTGCCCGCGCGCGCGAACAGGGCGCGGCGGGCCTCGTGGGTGGCCAGCGTCGAGCCGTTGCCGGGCAGCGCGAGTCCCAGCGCCTCGGTCAGACAGTTCATCGAGTTGGCCGTGAACATGCCCGAGCACGAACCGCACGTGGGGCACGCCGACCGCTCGACCTCGTCGAGTCCGGCGTCGTCGACAGCACTGTTCGCCGACGCCGAGATCGTGGTGATCAGGTCCGACGACGGATGTGCGACATCGCCGACGACGACTGCCGTGCCGGCTTCCATCGGCCCGCCGGAGACGAACACCGTCGGGATGTTCAGGCGCATCGCGGCGTTGAGCATCCCGGGAGTGATCTTGTCGCAGTTGGAGATACACACCAGCGCGTCCGCGGTGTGGGCGTTGACCATGTATTCGACCGAGTCGGCGATGATCTCGCGACTGGGCAGCGAGTAGAGCATGCCGCCGTGACCCATCGCGATGCCGTCGTCGACGGCGATGGTGTGGAACTCCCGCGGCACGCCACCGGCGGCCCGCACGGCCTCGGCCACGATGTCGCCGACGTCCTTCAGATGCACATGCCCCGGCACGAACTGGGTGTAGGAGTTGGCGATGGCCACGATCGGCTTGCCGAAGTCGTCGTCGGTCATCCCGGTGGCGCGCCACAGGGAGCGGGCGCCGGCGGCTTCGCGGCCGACGGTGGTGGTACGTGACCTCAGAGCAGGCATGGGTTCCTCGAATCGATCGTGTGGCTCAGGCGGGCCCGGCGCGATCGGACGTGCGGTGACGGACCGGCGCCGGACTCTTCGGCTCAACACCGCGACCCCGGGTGTGTTCCCACGGGCTGTGGCCCGGGCGAACTGTGTTGACGGGCGCCGCCTCGCTGAGGGTGGGCGTGAGGGAGCACCGAGAAGCAGGCTACTCCGCTGCGACGATGGGTAACAAAACCATTCGGGCGTGCGGGCCGGGCCGCGCCGGTGCAGTCCTCGGTCGGGGTCAGATCCCCAGCACCGTCTTGGCGATCGAGAAGTAGAGGAGAAGGCCGGTGGCGTCGCAGAACGTCGAGATGAACGGCGTGGAGAACACCGCGGGGTCGACGCGGATCGACTTCGCGATCAGCGGCATCACGCCGCCCACGGTCGCGGCCAGGGTGCACACCGACAGGATCGTCAGGCCGATCACCACACCGATCTCGAGGCCGTAGACGAGTGCGGCGACGGTGAACCCGGCGAGTCCGAGTAGCGCGCCCATGGTCAGTCCGACGCGGACCTCCTTGGCGGCGACGCGGGCGACGTCGCGCGGGGCGACCTCGTCGGTGGCGAGTGCGCGGGTCACGGTCGTCGCCGCCTGCGAACCGGTGTTCCCGCCGATCCCGGTGAGCAGCGGGATGAACAGTGCCAGCGCGACCCGCTGCTCGAGGGTGCCCTCGAAGATCTCCAGCACGTTGACGGTGAGGATCGCCGACACCGCGAGCACGAACAGCCACACGATCCGGGCGCGCGTGATCGACAGGATGGACGAGAACAGGTACGGGTCGCGGAGGGGTTCACGCGCGCCCGCACGGGCCTCGTCGGTGTCCCGGGCCTGCTCGACGACGTCGACGGCATCGTCGATGGTCAGGACGCCGACCAGGCGGCTGTCGCTGTCGACGACGGGCATGGCGAGGATTCCCCGGTCCACACACCTCTGCGCGGTGGCCTCGGCGTCATCCTCGGCATGAGCGAACATCGGCTTGTTCATCAGGTCGTGGACGGGTTGGGCCGGGTCGGCCAGGAGGAGGTCGCGCAGGCTGACCACACCGCACAGCGAGCGAGCGCCGTCGAGGACGGGCACCGTGTAGATCGTCTCCGCGGCGTGTCCGCGTTCTCGCACGCGGGCCAACGCGTCGCCGGCCGGTTCGTCCTCTCGGGCGTGGACGAACTCGGGACTCATCCGACGCCCCACCGAACCGCGCGGGTAGCCGAGAACCACCGCGGTCATGTCGCGTTCGGCCGGGGTGAGCTGCTGGATCAGCGACTTGGCGACTCCCGCGGGCAACTCGTCCAGCAACTCGGCGCGATCGTCGGGGTCGAGGTGGTCGAAGGCGGCGGCCACGTCCGCGGTGCCCAGATCGTCGATGAGGCGGCGCTGCGAGCCGGCCGACAGATCGTCGAACACCTCCACCGCGAGGTCCTTGGCCAGCAGACGGAACGCGACGCCACGGGACTTGTGGGGGAGCCGGTCGAGCAGGGCGGCGATGTCGCCCGCGGGCATCGCGGACAGCGTCGTCCCGACGTCTGCGAGGCGACCTGCCGAGATCAGTTCGTCGAGTTCACCGGCGTCGAATGTTCGGGTGTGCTCCACGGCCGCACTCTATTGCCGGCAGGTGGAGGCCTCTGAGACCGAGCGGAGTCGGATCCGTGCCAGAAACGAGGAGACCGTGACTACTCGGCAGAGCGGGCCGCCTCGAAGGGGTCCGGAATGCGGCCACCACTGACGAGCGACAACGCGGGAAGATCGCGGAAACCGATGGCCGGCAGACGAACTCGACTGCCATCTGTGAGGACCGCACGCACCGAACTCCACTTCGGGAACTGCAGTCCGGCGATGTCGGACCAGGCGATCTCGGTGGTCGAGAACATCCGCACCGAGGTGAGTCCGTTCTCGGTGACCACGGTCCGCAACCGGCGAATCCACAGCCAGACCAGGACCGGGACGATCAGGGCGAAGGCAAACCACGGGGAGGCGCCGACCAGGAGCACGACCACCAGAGCGGCCATCGGGACCGTGAAGTACGCGGTCCGGTTGATACGGAACGTCACCGGATAGTCGAATGCGACGTCGTCGTCGGCAGGGGTCGCGCTGGTCTTCGGGTCTACGGGGTCGGTGGAATCAGTCGGCACCGTTCCATTGTGCCAACCGGCCCCGAGGTCCCTCGCCGACGGGTTCGTCGCGCCGGACCGAAATCGAGGTGCGCAGACAACCGACTCGACCAGTGTTTTCCCAGATGGTGAGACGGCGTGGTCCGGAGTTTGACTCGGAACCGAACACAGTCCTACCGTGAACGCGTGATGCAGAACGGGATCCTCGTAGTAATCGGCTGGCGCGTCTTCGCCTGACCGGTCACCTCGCAGACCCCAAACCGGCATCGACGCGCCACCCTCGAACAGCGGAAGCTGTCGGGGGTTTTTTCATGCCAGGTACTTCCATCACGGATATCGGATTCCACAACCAAGATGAGGATCGTGCAGTGAGCGCACCAACAGCACGCACCGACGCCGGCCGCAACGAGCCGACGCGCAACGCAGGACTGCGGCAGCAGTCTCCGGCGGCGGGCAACCTCCGTGCGGTAACCCAGCACACCGTTGCTCCCGAGCGTGTCAGCGGCGCCCAGTCTGTGGTTCGTTCCCTCGAGGAGCTCGGTGTCGAGGTCGTCTTCGGCATTCCGGGTGGCGCGGTGCTGCCGGTCTACGACCCACTGCTGGACTCGCAGAAGGTCCGCCACGTCCTCGTCCGTCACGAGCAGGGCGCAGGTCACGCCGCGACCGGGTACGCCCAGGTCGCCGGACGCGCCGGCGTCATGATGGCCACCTCCGGTCCCGGTGCCACCAACCTGGTGACCCCGCTGGCCGACGCCCAGATGGACTCGGTGCCGGTCGTCGCGATCACCGGCCAGGTCGGTCGCGCGCTCATCGGCACCGATGCGTTCCAGGAAGCCGACATCTCGGGTATCACGATGCCCGTCACCAAGCACAACTTCCTGGTCAGCCGGGCGATCGACATCCCGAAGACCATCGCCGAGGCGTTCCACATCGCCGAGAGCGGTCGTCCCGGCGCGGTCCTGGTCGACATCCCCAAAGACATCTTGCAGGCGCAGACCACGTTCTCCTGGCCGCCGCAGATCGACCTGCCCGGTTACCGCCCGGTGACCAAGCCGCACGGCAAGCAGGTTCGCGAGGCGGCGCGCATGATCAACGCCGCGAAGTCGCCGGTGCTCTACGTCGGCGGCGGTGTCATCAAGGCGAACGCGTCGGCCGAGCTGCTGGAACTGGCCGAGCTGACCGGCATCCCGGTGGTCACCACGCTGATGGCACGCGGCGCGTTCCCCGACAGCCACCAGCTGCACCTGGGCATGCCCGGCATGCACGGCACGGTGGCGGCGGTCGCGGGCCTGCAGCGCAGCGACCTGCTGATCACCCTCGGAGCACGCTTCGACGACCGGGTCACCGGACAGTTGTCATCGTTCGCGCCGAACGCCAAGGTCATCCATGCCGACATCGACCCCGCCGAGATCGGCAAGAACCGGCCCGTCGACGTGCCGATCGTCGGTGACTGCAAGGCGGTCATCGCCGAGCTCACCGAGGCGCTGCGCGAGGAGCGGGCGACCAGCGGCTCGACTCCCGACATCTCGCAGTGGTGGTCCTACCTCGACAAACTGCGTCGGACCTATCCGCTGAGCTACGACCGTCAGACCGACGGCTCGATGTCGCCGGAGTTCGTCATCCAGGCCCTCGGCAAGGCCGCCGGTCCGGACGCGGTGTACTGCGCAGGTGTCGGCCAGCACCAGATGTGGGCCGCACAGTTCATCTCCTACGAGAAGCCGCGCACCTGGCTCAACTCCGGTGGTCTGGGCACGATGGGCTACGCGGTGCCCGCCGCCATGGGCGCCAAGGCCGCCGACCCCGACGCCGAGGTCTGGGCGATCGACGGTGACGGCTGTTTTCAGATGACCAACCAGGAACTAGCCACCTGCGCGATCGAGGGCATCCCGATCAAGGTGGCGCTGATCAACAACGGCAACCTGGGCATGGTCCGTCAGTGGCAGACGCTGTTCTACGAAGAGCGTTACTCGAACACCGATCTGTCGACGCACTCGCGGATGATCCCGGACTTCGTCAAGCTCTCGGAGGCGCTGGGCTGCGTGGCCTTCCGCGTCGAGCGCGAGGAGGACGTCGACGAGGTGATCGCGAAGGCGCGGGAGATCAACGACCGCCCGGTGGTCATCGACTTCATCGTCGGCAAGGACGCCCAGGTGTGGCCGATGGTCGCCGCCGGCACCGGCAACGACGAGATCATGGCCGCCCGCGACATCCGGCCGCTGTTCGACGACGACGAGTCGGCGTCGGGTCCGGTGGAGATCCACCAGGCGATGGATGGCCATCAAACGGTCGACAACGCGCCGGCCGATCGCGCAAACCAGAAGGACGAGCAGTGAGCACCACCCATACCCTCAGTGTCCTGGTCGAAGACCGACCCGGCGTCCTCGCGCGGATCTCGGCGCTGTTCTCGAGGCGCGGATTCAACATCGAGTCACTCGCCGTGGGCCCCACCGAGCTCAAGGGCATCTCGCGAATGACCATCATGGTCTCGGTGGAGGACTTCCCCCTCGAGCAGGTCACCAAGCAGCTCAACAAGTTGATCAACGTGATCAAGATCGTCGAGCAGGACCCGGCGAGCTCGGTCTCGCGCGAGCTGATGATGGTCAAGGTGCGGTCGGATTCGACGGTGCGCACCGAGGTCATCGAGGTGGTGAACCTGTTCCGCGCCAAGGTGATCGACGTCTCGCCCGAGTCGCTGACGATCGAGGCCACCGGCACGTCGGAAAAACTCGAAGCACTTCTGCGGATGCTCGATCCGTATGGAATCCGGGAGATCGCGCAATCGGGCGCGGTGACCCTCGGTCGGGGACCGAAGAGCATGTCGGCCAACCGCTGACAGAGAATCCCGCTGTCGTCGCGCTCATCTGAGCATCGGCGAGGAGCGACAAGGGAATTACGAATCCCGACGGATTCTTCAGAATCCGCCAGGGACACCACATATCGAAGGGAAACATAGTGGCCATCGAACTGTTCTACGACGACGACGCGGATCTGTCGATCATCCAGGGTCGCAAGGTCGCGGTGATCGGCTACGGCAGCCAGGGCCATGCGCATTCGCTGTCGCTGCGCGATTCCGGCGTCGACGTCGTGATCGGTCTGCGTGAGGGCTCCAAGTCGAAGGCCAAGGCCGAGGAGCAGGGCCTCAAGGTGCTCACCGCATCCGAGGCCGCCGCCTGGGCCGACGTCATCATGGTGCTGGCGCCCGACACCTCGCAGGCGAAGATCTTCACCGAGGACATCGAGCCGAACCTGCAGGACGGCAACGCGCTGTTCTTCGGCCACGGTCTCAACATCCACTTCGGCCTCATCAAGGCGCCGGAGAACGTGACCGTCGCGATGGTGGCCCCGAAGGGCCCCGGCCACCTCGTGCGCCGCCAGTTCGTCGACGGCAAGGGCGTTCCCGCGCTCATCGCCGTCCACCAGGACCCCAAGGGCGAGGGCCAGGCGCTTGCGCTGAGCTACGCCAGCGCCATCGGCGGTGGTCGTGCCGGAATCATCAAGACCACGTTCAAGGAAGAGACCGAGACCGACCTCTTCGGCGAGCAGGCGGTGCTGTGCGGCGGCACCGAGGAATTGGTCAAGACCGGCTTCGAGGTGATGGTCGAGGCGGGTTACGCCCCCGAGATGGCCTACTTCGAGGTGCTGCACGAGCTCAAGCTGATCGTCGACCTCATGTACGAGGGCGGCATCGCGCGCATGAACTACTCGGTCTCGGACACCGCCGAGTTCGGCGGTTACGTGTCGGGCCCGCGGGTCATCGACGCCGACACCAAGGAGCGCATGCGCGGCATCCTCACCGACATCCAGGACGGCACCTTCGTCAAGCGCCTCGTCGCCAACGTCGAGGGCGGCAACAAGGAGCTCGAGGGCCTGCGCAAGGAGAACGCCGAGCACCCGATCGAGGTCACCGGCAAGAAGCTGCGCGACCTGATGAGCTGGGTTGATCGTCCGATCACCGAGACCGCCTGAGTCGCAGCGGTTTGCGCTGAACGCAGCGCCGACAGCGGGTCCGCACCGATGTGGTGCGGACCCGCTTGCGTCGCCGCACACCCACCCCTTTTCGGTAAACCCACCGGGGTCGCGGGGTGAGGAAATACCGAAAAAGGGTGGGTTCGGCTCGACGGGTTTAGTGTCGACCTGGTGGACAGCCAAGGGATCGTTCTGCCGCCGCCGGTCTATGTCGACGTCGACGGGGAGCGTGTTGCGACATATGTTCTCGAGCCGGCGGGGCACACCGACATCGATGTGGTGATGTGCCACGGGACCCCGTGGTCGGCGTACGTGTGGGCCGGCGTGGCGCAACAGATCGGCCTCGGTCGCCGGGTCTTCCTGTGGGACATGCCTGGATACGGGCAGTCGATGGTCACGGACGCACCGGTGGATCTGGCGACCCAGATGTCGAGATTCGCTGTGCTGCAGTCACAGTGGGGTCTGACGCGGCCGCACGTGATCGCACATGACATCGGGGGCGCGGTGGCACTGGGCGCGCATCTGCTCCACGGTCGCGAGTACGCGTCGTTGTTCCTGTGGGACATCGTGACTCTCGACCCGTGGGGGTCGCCCTTCTTCCGACTGGTCGCCGACAACACCGAGGTCTTCGAGCAACTTCCCGACCCCTTGCACGCGGCGTTGGTGCGCGAGTACATCGCCGGTGCCGCGCGGCATCGCCTGACGGACTATGACCTCGACGAGCTGACTCGTCCGTGGCTCGGCGGGGCCGGCAAAGGTGGGTTCTATCGTCAGATCGCGGCATTGCGGCCGGAGCACACCAGACCCGTCGCGGAACGCCTGGCGCAGGTCCGGTGCCCGACACGGATCGGCTGGGGCGCCGACGATCCGTGGATTCCCGTCGAGCAGGCCACGCAGCTACGAGACCTCCTGCCCGACGGCCCCGACCCCGTGATCCTCGACGGTGTCGGACATCTTGCACCGCTGGAGGCGACGGCAGCGGTCACCCGGGCGATCGAGGACTGGCACGGGGCGGTGACGTGACCGCGGTGACCTCACCGACGACGCCGCGGCTGCCGGAAGTTCTCCGGTAGCCGCGGCGGTGATCGTGACCGTCACATGGCGTGTGCAGGCAGACCCCGTTCCCGTACGTGGGCAGTCTCGAGTCCGGACCGCCGGGAGACGATGTCGACGAGTTCGTCGTAGGTGCGACACACCACCGCGGAACCGGTGGGGGCGCTGACCACCCATCCCGAGGGGATGGCCCGAACATGGTCGCGGCGCAGCAGCTCCGACATCCGCCGGGCCACGTCCGCACGCCGGCGAGGCCCGGACACGAACTCCGCGGCCCAATCCGGCGGTGCGCCTGCGCAACCTCCGCACATCAGGGCATCACGTCGCCGGAATTGGGGCCGAGTACCTGCCCGACGAACAGGTTGCCACCCGGATCGGAAGCGAGGAGCACGGCTGCCGGTGCGATCTCCTCGGGCCGGCCGAACCGTCCGAGGGGGAGTTCGGCGCGCTTGTCTCGCTTCCACTCGTCGTCGATGCCCTCGACCATGGGGGTGTCGATCGGACCGGGTGCGATGGCGTTCACGAGCACGCCACGTCCCGCGGTCTCGAGCGAGATCGACTTCGTCATCGCGATCACGCCAGCCTTCGCCGCGGCGTAATGCGCCAGCGAGACACCGCCTTTGATACCCAGCTGCGAGGCCACGTTGATGATGCGCCCGGCGCCCTGGGCCAACATCGGCCGCAGCGCCGCCCGGTTGCACAAGAAGACGCTGGTGAGATCGATGTCGATGGTCTCGCGCCACATCTCGGTGGACATGTCCACGGTCGGCGACTGGGTGAGGATGCCGTGTGAGCAGACGAGGATGTCGAGTCCACCGTCCTCGTCGACCATCCGCGCGACCAGCGCATCGACCTCGGGCTCGGATGTCGCATCCAGAACGACCCCGCGCCGGGCGCCGACCTCGTCGGCGACTGCGGTCACCCGATGATCGCGATCCGCAAGCGTCACAGTGGCGCCCTCGGCGAGATAGGCCGACGCGATCGCACGCCCGATTCCCGACGCCGCGCCGGTGACCAGAGCGCGCCGGTCCCGAAGAATTCCGGTCATGTCAGATCCTCTCTTTCAGCCCGTTGTTCAGTCGCGCATAGCGGTGGTCAGGGCCCCGTCGACGACGATCGCCTGACCGCTGACATAGGAGGCCTGCGGACTCGAGAGGAAGGCGATCACCTCGGCTACCTCCCGTGGATGGCCGACCCGACCCCAGGGGATGTAACTCCCTGCCCGGTCCAAGCCCTCGGGGCCGAGCGAATTGACGGCGTCACTCGACTGCGGAGTCCGGATGAGGCCGGGGATGATGGCGTTCGCGCGTATGCCCCGGGGCCCGTATTCGACGGCGAGACTTCGAGCCAGACCGATGATCCCGGCTTTGGCCGTCGCGTAGTGGGCGTGGTTCTGCCAGCCGTAGACACCGCCGGCGATCGACGAGATCACGGTCACCGATCCGCCTTCGGTCATGTGGCGCAGTCCGGCGCGAGCCGTCCGCATGACGCCATGCAGGTCGACGGCCATCATGTCGTGCCATTGTTCGTCGGTGATGGAATCGAACGCGGCCTCGCGGAGGATTCCCGCGTTTGCGACCGCGATGTCGAGCCGTCCCCACGCCGACACGAGGTCCGCGGCGAAGGCGTCCACCGACTCGGTCGAGCGCACGTCGACCTCGACGATCCGCCCCTGTCCACCGGCGTCGCTGACGTCCCGCAGCGTTGTCTCCGGATCGTGCGGGTCGCCCGGGAATGTCCCGATCCCCACGCGCACGCCTCGTTCGGCCAGGCAGACCGCGGTGGCGGCGCCGATGCCCGAAGCGGCGCCGGTGATCATGGCGACGGCCGGGTCGGTCATGCCTGTGCTCCTGCCGTCGTCGTGGGGCCCGCGGGCACACCGGCCTGCGGCGGCGTGTCGGCGACCTTGCGTGCGCCGAGCACGATCACCGCCGACGCGATGGCGCCGAGCGCACCGACCCAGAGCGCGGCGGTCGAGTAACCGACCGATGCCGCGGTGAGACCGGTCAGGATGAAGCCCGAGATGATCGCTCCGGGTTGCGACATCGCGCCGATGAAGGCACTTCCCGTTGCGCGACAATCGGTGTCGAAGCACTCCGCCTGGAAGAACATGATGGCGGCGTACGGGCCGAGGAGGAAGAACAGGCCCATCATGTAGGTCACGAGCACGAAGATCTGACTCGACGGTCCGAGCAGCATCGCGCCGAAGAACAGACCCGAGAGCAACCAGCCGACGGCAATGGTGTTGCGCCGCCCGAATCGGTCGCCGGCCCAGCCGTGCGCGAGGTAACCCGCGACCGCGACCAGATTCGACAGCACCACGAGGATGAGGGTGCTCGAGGCGTCGATCCCCTTACCCTTCTCCAGCACCGTGGTACCCAGGACCGAGAAGGTCTGGATCGCGAACCAGTTGAGCAGCCAGGCCAGGGACAACACGACCGTGTTGCGCAGGTGCTTGCCGGTGAAGATCCGTTTGAAGGGTGCCGAGGTCTGCTCGACCGTGGCGGTCGCGGCCGCGAGGGCCTCCGCCTCGTCGTGCTTTCCGGCCTTGCGGAGTTGCTTGACCGCGTGCTGCGCCTCGAATTGCGGGCTCTCCTTGAGGGTGCGGCACACGAGGGCGACGATGACCGCGGGAATGGTGGCCAGCAGGAACGCGATCCGCCAGGAGTCCGCGCCGAAGATGGCCGTCACGATGGCGACGAATCCGGCCGCGAGCAATGCGCCGGCCGGCCAACCGGTCTGGACCATCGAGTAGACGAACCCACGACGCTTCTTGATCTTCTCGTCCTCGGTCAGCTCGTAGAGCTCGTTGAGATACGTGGCGTTGACCGACTGCTCGGCGAGGCCGAGGCCACTGATCGCGCGGACACCGATCAGCGAGGTCGCGCCGAACGTCGCCGCCGTGGCCGCCGACGACGCCGCGGTACCGCCGACCGAGATGATCATGCCCTTGCGACGTCCGAGCTTGTCGACCATGGGACCCACGAGGAGGACCACGATCGCGGTGCCGACGCTCACCAGGGTGGAGACCAGGAGTGCGTGACTGGTCGACCAGCCGAACGACTCCTCGATCCGCGGGAGCAACGTGCCGAACAGGATGAAGTCGTACACCGCGATCGTCCAGGCGAAGAACGCGATTCCGGACGCGCGTCGGGTCTCCTTGCCGGTGACACGACGCAGCCCCGGGGGTGGGGTGGTGGATTGAGACATGGTTGTGCTCTCTTGCTCAGTGGGATGTGCGAAGCCGGCGCGTCATCGGGTCGGCATAGGGGAATGGGCGGTGCGGCAGTCGGCGGCCCGGAAGTCAGCGGCGCGGCGAGCGCTTCTTGAAGTCTTCGGCGATGGTGTCGAAATTCGCCCAACGGATACCGTCGTGCGAATTGATGTGCTCGATCAGGCGCTCGAGCATGAGCAACACCTGCGGCCGGCCGGAGACGTCCGGGTGGATGGTGAATGTGAAGACGGCGTAGTCGCTTTCGCGATAGACCCAGTCGAACTGGTCACGCCACATCTCCTCGATGTGTCGCGGATTGACGAATCCGTGGCTGTTCGGGCTGCCCTTGATGAACATCATCGGGGGGAGATCGTCGAGGTACCAGCTCGCCGGGATCTCGACCAGGTCGGTCTCCTCACCGCGGACGAGCGGTTTCATCCATTCCGCGGCCGGCTTGTCGTAATCGATCGGGGTCCATGAGTCACCCACCCGGACGTAGTACGGCTCGAAGTCACGATGCATCAGCGAGTGGTCGTAGGTGATCCCGCGCTCGACGAGCAACTCGTTGGTGACCTTGCTGAACTCCCACCATGGCGCGACGTATCCGGTGGGCCGCTTGCCGGTCCGAGTGCTGATCAGATCGATGCAGTGATCGAGGATCTCCGATTCCTGCTCACGTGTCATCGCGATCGGGTTCTCGTGACTGTATCCGTGCAAACCGATCTCGTGTCCCGCGGCGACGACCTGATCGAACTGTTCGGGGAATGTCTCGACGGAGTGCCCCGGCCAGAACCAGGTTGCCGGGAGATCGTATTTCGCGAGCAGGTTGTTGAGGCGGGGGACGCCGACCTCACCCGCGAACACTCCGCGAGAAATGTCCCCGGGAGAGTTCTCGCCGCCGTATGAGCCGAGCCAGCCGCCGACCGCGTCGACGTCGATGCCGAAAGCTACGAAGATTTCCTTGGCCATTGTTTCAGTCCTCCTTGGTGTTCGGGAGCTCGTTGTCGTGGATGAGGGTCGTGTGGATGTCGGTGGAAACGTCGGAATTCGATGCCCGGTTCGGCGACACATCTGCATATGTCTCGATCAAGTGGGCGAGGGGCTGGTCGCGCGTCCGGCCGGTGGACAGCAACAGCGCCAACAGAATCCGTGCCTGCGTCGCAGGCAGGCCGGAGACGGGTGGGACGCCGGCGCCGACCAGATCCGCACCGCCGCCGTTGCCGTAGACGCCGCGGACGGGTCCGGCCGGTACACGGGTGGACAGGACGAGCGCCAGGCCGTCATCGACGAGGTCGGCCGCGGCTTCGACGATCGCCGGGTTGCCGTTGCCGATACCGGTTCCCGCCAGCACGATTCCGGCGGCGCCGCAGGCCGCAGCCGCGCGCAGCAGCGCGTCGTCCGCACCGGGATAGACGTCGACGAGATCGACACGCGTGTCGTCGAATCCAGCATCTGGGCGTGGCAATGGGTCGGGTCGCGGCGCCGTGGGCCCGAAGCAGACCTGCCCATTCGTCACCTTCCCCGACGAGGCAGAGACGACGGAGCGGAATGCATCGAGTGCGGTCGTGTGGATCTTTCGTGCCCCCCGGGCGGGGATGATCTGTCCGGCGAAGACGATCATGACGCCACGGTCGCGGGCGGTCGGCGTCGCGGCGACGCGGACGGCGTCGGTGAGGTTGCCCGGACCGTCACCGTCGGCGTTGTCGCCGGCCCGTTGGGCACCCGTCAGGACGACGGGACGGGGATCGTCGTGGACGAGGTCGAGGAGGATCGCAGTTTCCTCCATGGTGTCGGTTCCGTGCGTGATCACCACGCCGTCGACCCGTTCCGTGGACCGGGTGAGAAGTGCGCCGACCGCGTCACTGATCTGCCGCAGATGTCCGAGTGTCAGCCGGTAGGAGCCCACCGTCATCAGATCGACCGTCTCGATCTCGATGTCGTCGAGGCCCGCCCGTTCGACTAGTTGCGCGGCGGTCTTGGTCGCCACGACCCCGGCGTCGGTGGCCTCGGAGGCAATGGTGCCGCCCGTGGCGACGATGGCGATCCGCGTCATCGGTTGCGGCTCGAAGGTGTGGTGAGGCCCCCGATGGCGGGAGCGATTCGGATGACTGTGACGTGCATGACGTGAAGTGAAGCACAACCCAAACGTTTGACGCAATCGTTTGTGTACCTTCCGCCAAACGTTTGTGTAAATCGCGACGTAACAGAAGTCGTTGGGTACGCTGTGGGCCATCGACGAGAGAGGGCCGGGTTGAGAAAGCCAGTACAGGGGACGGCGAGGGGGCCGCTGACACTCCGCATGATCGCCACCGAACTGGGGGTCAGCCCGTCAACCGTGTCCCGGGTGCTCAACACGCCCGGCGACGCCGCGCTCCGCTGGGGGTCCTCCGACACTGTCGCCCGGATACGCGCATTCGCCTCCGAACACGGCTATTCCCCGAACCCCCAGGCATCGAGCCTGCGGACCCGTCGCTCCGGACTGATAGGCGTACTCGTACCGCGGCTACAGGACTACGTACTCGCCACCATTTACGAGGGAGTCGAGGAGGCGGCCTACGAGTCGGGACTCTCGACCTTCGTCACCAACTCACTGGACAAGCCCGATAATCAACGCTCGCGGACCCGCATGATGATCGACCGCCGTGTCGATGGCCTGATCTACGGGGACGCTCATCTCGATCACCACTTCCTCGACGAGATCTATTCGGAGGGAGTCAAATTCGCGCTCGTGTCACGAACGGCGGGGGACTATCCCTCGGCGACGGTCGACGACGTCAAGGGCGGACGGCTGGTCGGTGGGCATCTGTACGACACCGGGCGGCGAGATGTCGCGGTCCTCGCCGGCTGGGAGTTCGCGTCCACCGCACGTGACCGCACCAACGGCATCGTGACCGCGTTCGCCGAACAGGGCGTCGAGATCCCGGACGACCGTATCGTCTATTCGGGTTTCGACCCGGCCGGCGGTCGTGCCGCGGTCGAGCAGCTGCTGGAGACCGGGTCGGTGCCGGATGCCATCTTCGCGACGAACGACTTCGCTGCCATCGGAGCCTTCGGGGCCCTGCGCGATCGCGGGGTCCGGGTACCCGATGACGTTGCACTCGTCGGTTACAACGACACGCCCATCGCAGCGGGCGGGGCCGTCCCACTGACCACGATCCGGTCGCCCATGCACGAGATGGGCAGACGAGCGGTTGGCTTGCTGCTCGAGGTCATCGGCGGCCGGACGCCCGAGTCGGTCGTGCTCGAGCCCGAGCTGATCATCCGATCGAGCAGCACCTCCGTGAGCGAGCAGGCGGGCGACCCGCCATCCGTCGAGGCCTGACGGGCGAACACCACATGCAGCGGCGTCGCGTACGTCACCCCGGACACGACGACGCCCCGGAGGGAAACCATCCGGGGCGTCGGTGGGGGTGGGACCCAGAGTCGTCAGGCGACCCGGAATCCCTTGTAAGCGTCGAGCGAAGCGATCCGCTTCAGGATCGGCTGGATGTTGGTGCCGGTCTCGGGGCCGAGGCAACCGAGGAAGTAGTAGGCGTTCACCATGCCCACCAGCCGGTCGCCGACGACCACGGGGCTACCGGAGTCACCTTCGATGACGCACATCTGGCTGACGTGCACGTCGCCGTCGGAGAACCAGGCGATGCCGCAGGTGTTGCCGGTGGTCCGGCCTTCTTTGCAGGCGATGGTCGGGAAGGCGAGCGGCGCCTGGTCGACCGAGCGGATCGTCACGCCGCGGACCGTGCGCAGCGGCACGACTCGCGAGGCGTCGAGTTCGACGATCGCCATGTCGAGATCCGGCGCGGTGTAGGTGATGGTGCCTGCCTGGCCGCGGTCCTGGAACGTCTCGGAGTAGACCTTCTGGCCGGGAGTGCCACAATGTCCCGCGGTGACCCCGATGAGCTTGTTGGTCTTCGAGCGGCCGATGGTGGTCAGGGTGCAGGCCGCGGCCGAGTTGCCGCCCTTGAGCACCAGGATTCCGGACCCGCCTCCCATGAAGATCTTCGCCGGTGCGGCGACCGCGACGCCCCCTCCCCAGCCGGCCAGCACCGTCGCAGTCAAAACCGCCAACAGTACTGTCAGCTTCTTCGTCATCCGCACTCCACTTCTCGGGTCAACCAGTTCTCGATCACGGGCATCGCCGCCCGTCGGGAACTTCGCGATGGGCGGCAAGCACACCGTACCGGGCGCCCCACGCGCGCACGGCGGCGTGGGATCGAGCCGCGGTCGGTTTGCAACACTTCTGTGATGCGCCGCGCGAGTTGCCGTAATGCGCGTCACACTCTACTCGTGCCGGGGGACAGGGCTCTCGTTTCGGGGTAGACCGCGTGCTCGACGGGACCTACCACACCTTTAAGCTGTCGTACGGAGTCGTCATCGACACTCCGTACCGACGTTCGTGAAACCGCACTCCCCGAACCTGGAGAAATGACTGTGAGCTCTGCTGGCCGCCCGGTTGTACTCATCGCCGACAAGCTGGCGCCGTCCACCGTGGAAGCACTCGGTGACGGTGTCGAGGTGCGATGGGTCGACGGCCCGGATCGTCCCAAGTTGCTCGAGGCGGTCGTCGACGCCGACGCCATCCTGGTCCGCTCCGCGACGACCGTGGATGCCGAGGTCCTCGACGCGGGCAAGAAGCTGAAGATCATCGCCCGGGCGGGTGTCGGTCTGGACAACGTCGACGTGCCTGCCGCGACCGAGCGCGGCGTCATGGTCGTCAACGCCCCGACCTCGAACATCCACACCGCGGCCGAACATGCCGTCGCGCTGCTGATGGCCGCGTCGCGCCAGATCCCGGCCGCGGACGCCACCTTGCGCGAGAAGACCTGGAAGCGTTCGTCGTTCAACGGCGTCGAGATCTTCGACAAGACGGTCGGTGTCGTCGGACTCGGCCGCATCGGCCAGCTGGTGGCCGCGCGGCTGGCAGCTTTCGAAACCCACATCATCGCCTACGACCCCTACGTGTCGCCGGCTCGTGCGGCCCAGCTCGGGATCGAGCTGGTCAGCCTCGACGAACTCCTCGAGCGCGCCGACTTCATCACCGTCCACCTGCCGAAGACCCCGGAGACCCTGGGCCTCATCGGCGCCGAGCAGCTCGCCCGGACCAAGAAGGGCGTCGTCATCGTCAACGCCGCCCGCGGTGGTCTCATCGACGAGCAGGCACTGGCCGACGCGATCAACTCCGGTCAGGTCCGCGCGGCCGGCCTGGACGTCTTCGCCACCGAGCCCTGCACCGACTCGCCGCTCTTCGAGCTGCCGCAGGTCGTCGTGACGCCCCACCTCGGCGCATCGACCAGCGAGGCGCAGGATCGCGCGGGCACCGACGTCGCCAAGAGCGTCCGCCTAGCGCTGGCCGGTCACTTCGTCCCCGACGCCGTCAACATCACCGGGGGTGCCGTCGACGAAGAGGTCGCACCGTGGCTCGAGGTCGCTCGCAAGGCGGGCGTGCTCGTCGGCGCCATCAGCAAGGAGCCGCCGACCTCCATCGTCGTCGACGTACGGGGTGAACTCGCCGCGAACAACGTCGACGTGCTCGGCCTGTCCGCGCTGCGCGGCCTGTTCTCCGCGGTGCTCGACGAGCCGGTCACCTTCGTCAACGCCCCCGCGGTCGCCGAGGGACGCGGCGTGACCAGCGAGGTCACCACCGCCCCGGAGAGCCCCAACCACCGCAGCGTGGTCGACGTGAAGGCCGTGTTCGCCGACGGCTCGACCCACAATGTCTCGGGCACCCTGTCGGGTCCGCGCCTGGTGGAGAAGATCGTCAACATCAACGGCCGCAACTTCGACCTGCGTGCCGAAGGGCACAACCTCATCGTCAGCTACGCCGACCAGCCGGGTTCCCTCGGCAAGATCGGAACGCTGCTCGGGAACGCCGGCATCGACATCCTGGCGGCCGGTTTGTCGCAGGACGCCGAGGGCGGCGGCGCGACCATGATGCTGCGCGTGAGCAGCGTCCTCGACGACCAGGTCGTCGCCGCGATCGGTGACGCGGTCAGCGCAACCCTCATCGAACAGGTCG
This sequence comes from Gordonia sp. SCSIO 19800, assembly GCF_018132775.1. Taxonomy (NCBI): domain Bacteria; kingdom Bacillati; phylum Actinomycetota; class Actinomycetes; order Mycobacteriales; family Gordoniaceae; genus Gordonia; species Gordonia sp. SCSIO 19800. The sequence continues at coordinate 21,036 of NZ_JAGRQM010000033.1, forward strand.
ACCTCGCATGAAACTCGCAGTCATCGCCGGCGACGGCATCGGTCCCGAGGTCATCGGCGAGGCGCTGGGCGTCCTCGACTCGGTCGTACCGTCGGTGAGCACCACCGAGTTCGACCTCGGCGCGCGCCGCTACCACCGCAACGGCGAGCTGCTCACCGAGGACGACCTCGAGTCGCTTCGTCGTCACGACGCGATCCTGTTGGGCGCCATCGGCGATCCGTCCGTACCGTCGGGCGTGCTGGAGCGCGGTCTGCTCCTGACGATGCGATTCGCACTCGACCACCACGTCAACCTGCGGCCGTCGCGCCGCTTCCCCGGTGTCTCCTCGCCCCTCGCGGGCGACCCCGACATCGACTTCGTGGTCGTGCGGGAGGGGACCGAGGGGCCCTACACCGGCAACGGTGGCGCCATCCGTGTCGGAACCCCGAACGAGGTCGCCACCGAGGTCAGCGTCAACACCCGATTCGGTGTGGAACGCGTCGTGCGCAACGCATTTCAGCGTGCCCAGCAGCGTCGCAAGAAGCTGACGCTGGTCCACAAGACCAACGTGTTGACCTTCGCCGGGTCGATGTGGAGTCGCGCGGTCGAGGAGGTGGGTGCCGAGTTCCCCGACGTCACCACCGACTACTGCCACGTGGACGCGGCGACCATCTACCTGGTCACCGACCCCGGCCGCTTCGACGTGATCGTCACCGACAACCTGTTCGGCGACATCATCACCGACATCGCCGCCGCGGTGAGCGGTGGTATCGGGCTGGCTGCGTCGGGCAACATCGACGCCACCGGCGCCAACCCGTCGATGTTCGAGCCGGTGCACGGCTCGGCACCCGACATCGCCGGGCAGGGCAAGGCCGATCCGACAGCCGCGATCCTGTCGGTCGCGCTCCTGCTCCAGCATCTCGGCGACGACGACGCCGCCGCCCGGATCGAGAAGGCCGTCGCCGACGACCTCGCCGAGCGCAGCGGTACGTTCAGCACCTCAGAGATCGGTGCGCGTATCCGCGAACGGCTGTAGTTCGCAGGCATATTCACCAGCAAGGGACGAACCCGCCACCAATTCGGTGGCGGGTTCGTCCGTTGGTGGTGGGTTCAGGCGTCGACCAGCTCATCGGGTTCTCGCATCCGGTCGCGCGGGACCAGGGGCGTCGCGACGAGGGGTGCCAGGGCGGTTGCGGCGAAGGCGATCGGGAAACCGACGGTCGCGATGAGTGCTCCGAGAAGCGGTGTGGTCGCCGCGCTCACCAGATACTGTCCGGTGTTCTGTACGGCGAGTCCGCGGCCGCTCCATTCCGGTCCGACGTACTCGGCTATGGCGGTGAACGCCAAGCCGTTGTCGGCCACCGAGATCACACTCGCCACCGCCATGAGTGCGGGCGCGAGTGGGCTGTCGAACCAGTCGGCGATCGCGAGCGCGGACATCGCGGCGACACCGGCCACCGCGATCACGCGGACCGGTCGCATCCGCGACATCCAGGCGTCCGACCACCGTCCGGCGACGATCCGGCCCAGTGCACCGATGATCTGGGTCACGGTGATCAGGGTCCCGGCGCCGGCCGGTGACCACCCGTGCGCGACGATCAGCCAGGTCGGTACGAAGGTCCACAGCATGGACTGGGGGATGACCAGCAGCATGCTGACGATGTGGATGCGTGCGAGGAAAGAGTTGTCGCGGTAGGGATTCGTGCGCGGGGGAGGGTTGCCGACCGTCGACGCGGGAGCCGGCCGACGCGGCGGATCGGTGATGCCGACGACCACCGCGACGAGTCCTGCAGCAGTCACCACGGCTGGGATCGCCAGTGCCGCAGCGGGTCCCGAACTCGCTGCGACAACCGGCATGGTGAGAGCGCAGACGCCGATCCCCAGCGGTTGTGCCATCTGTCGGATGCCCATCGCAGTCCCACGCTGGTGTGCGGGAAACCAGCCGACGACGATGCGGCCGCTGGCCCCGTTCGCCGCACCCGAGCCGAGACCACCCACGAAGAGCGCGGCACCCACGACGGCATAGGACGCATCGGCTGACGCGGCGACGGCCGCCCCGGTCGCGCCGGCGAGCGAGATCGACAGCGACAGCAATAGGATCCGTCGTTCGCCGTAGCGGTCCAACAGGATTCCCCACGGGATCGTCGCCGCCATCAGTCCGACCGTCGGGATCGCGGCAAGCGCCGAGGCCTGGGTGAGGGTGAGTCCGGCGTCGGTGTGCAGCGTGGGGATCAGGTAGGCGACACCGCTGACCACACAAGTCGTGGTGAGCGCGGCGAGCAGCGAGCACCCGAGGATGATCCACCTTCGGGCAGTGGTGATGTCGTCGACATCGGTCATGGTCTACTCACCTCGCTGTCTGTCCGGACCCGGTGAACCGGGGTTGGCTATCTCAATATATGAAACAGTATGACCACATTGTAAAACCGGCACCGACGTCCGCCAACTCGTCTCCCAACGTGTGGGATCGGCGGTGCGATAGGGTCTGGACATGCGCTTAGGTCGAATTGCGAGTCCTGACGGCGTGGCCTTCGTGTCCGTCGAGGGCGACGGAGACGACGCCGTCGTCAAGGAGATCGCCGAACATCCCTTCGGTACGCCGACGTTCACCGGCCGGTCGTGGAAGCTGGCGGATGTCCGGGTGCTGGCGCCGATCCTCGCCAGCAAGGTGATCTGCATCGGCAAGAACTACGCCGCACACGCGGCGGAGATGGGCGGCGAGGCGCCGGCCGACCCGGTGATCTTCCTCAAGCCCAACACCTCGATCATCGGCCCCGAGGTACCCATCGTGCGTCCGCCGTCGTCGCAACGGGTCGATTACGAGGGAGAACTCGCGGCCGTCATCGGACGCCCGTGCAAGGATGTGAAGGCCGCGCAGGCGAAGGACGTGATCCTCGGATACACGGTCGCCAACGACGTGACCGCCCGCGACCACCAGCAGGCCGACGGGCAGTGGACCCGGGGGAAGGGCTACGACACCTTCTGTCCGCTCGGCCCGTGGATCGACACCGCGCTCGACCCGACGGACGTCGAACTCGTGACGGAACTCGACGGCGAGGTCAAGCAGCGGACCCGGACATCGCTGATGCTCCACGACGTCGGTGAGATCGTCGAGTGGATCTCGCGCGTGATGACCCTGCTGCCCGGCGACGTGATCCTCACGGGCACCCCGGAAGGGGTCGGGCCCATGGTCGCCGGTCAACGAATCTCGGTGACCGTCGACGGTATCGGTACGCTCTCCAACCCGGTGGTGGACAAGTGACAGCTCCCAGCACGGCCCGTGTCAACGGGATCGACATCTCCTACAGCCTCGCCGGGTCTGGCCCGCTCGTGGTCATGGTCATGGGAACCGGAAGCCCCGGCCGCGTCTGGAAGGCACATCAGGAACCCGCGCTGGTGAAAGCCGGCTTCACCGTCGTGACGTTCGACAACCGCGGTGTCGCACCGTCGTCGGAGTGTGCCGAGGGTTTCACGCTCGACGACATGGTCGCCGACACCGCGGCCCTGATCGAACACCTCGGCCGCGGTCCGGCGATCGTGATCGGCACCTCGTTGGGTGCCCGGATCACCCAGGAACTGGCGCTGGCCCGCCCCGACGTGGTCAAGGCGGCGGTGATGGTTGCGACGTACGGCCGCAACACCCCACTGCAGGAAGCGATCTCGGCCGGTGAGCGGGCCCTCTACGACAACAAGATCAAGCTGCCACCGGAGTACGAGGCCGCCATCACCGCGCATCTCAACCTGTCGCCGCACACGCTCGACGACGACCGCACCGCGCGAGACTGGCTCGACATCATCGGCTTCTCCCCGCAGACGATCACCCCGGGCGTCCGCGCACAGCTCGAACTCCACAACAAGGAGTCCAACCGTCTCGCGGCGTACCGCGGCATCACCCGGCCCGCGCTGGTCGTCGGATTCGCCGACGACCGGACCCTGCCGGCGAAGCTGGCGCGCGAAGTCGCCGAGGCCATTCCAGGCGCGGGGTACGTCGAGATCGAGCGGGCCGGTCATTTCGGTTATCTCGAACAGCCGGCCGAGGTGAACCGGGTCCTGGTGGAGTTCTGCGAGCGCCACCGGGCCTGACGGCGGGCGTGCGGGGGCGGCGGTCGGCTTCGATACGCTGAGCCTCATGACCAGTAGTGAGGCCGTTCGCGTCCGATTCTGTCCATCCCCGACCGGCACTCCCCACGTGGGACTCGTGCGGACCGCGCTGTTCAATTTCGCGCAGGCCCGGCACGACGGTGGCACCTTCGTCTTCCGCATCGAGGACACCGACTCGTCGCGAGACAGCGAAGAATCCTACGAGGCCATCCTCGACGCCTTGCGCTGGCTCGGTCTCGACTGGGACGAGGGGCCGGAGGTGGGCGGACCCTACGGTCCCTACCGGCAGTCCGAGCGGCGGGAACTCCATGCCGACGTCGTCGCCCGCCTTCTCGAGGCCGGCGAGGCCTACGAGGCGTTCTCGACCCCGGAAGAGGTGGAGGCCCGGCACCGCGCCGCCGGACGCGACCCGAAGCTCGGGTACGACAACTTCGATCGTGACCTGACGCCCGAGCAACGTGCGGCCTACCTCGCCGAAGGACGTAAACCCGTTGTCCGCCTGCGGATGCCGGACACCGACCTCACCTGGGACGACCTCGTGCGCGGCACGACGACGATCAAGGCGGGTACCGTTCCCGACTTCGCGCTGACCCGTGCGACCGGCGATCCGCTCTACACGCTGGTCAACCCGGTCGACGACGCGATGATGAAGATCACCCATGTGCTGCGCGGCGAGGATCTCCTGTCGTCGACTCCGCGGCAGCTCGCGCTGTACGACGCGCTGATCCGAATCGGCGTCGCCGACGCCGTGCCGGCCTTCGGGCACCTGCCCTTCGTGATGGGTGAGGGCAACAAGAAGCTCTCCAAGCGCGACCCCCAGTCGAACCTCTTCCACCATCGCGACCGCGGTTTCATCCCAGAGGGTCTGCTCAACTACCTCGCGCTGCTCGGCTGGGGTTACAAGAGTGATGTCGACGTCTTCAGCCTGGCCGAGATGATCGCGGCTTTCGATGTGCGACAGGTCAACTCGAACCCCGCACGGTTCGATCAGAAGAAGGCCGACGCCATCAACGCCGAGCACATCCGGATGCTCGAGGTCGCCGACTTCACGGCGCGGCTGCGGTCGTATCTCGTCGCGCAGGGCAAGCTCCCCGAGAGCGCCGACGACGAGACCTTCGCGGCTCTGGCCGAACTCGTGCAGACGCGTATCCAGGTCCTCGGCGACGCCTGGGACCTCATCTCCTTCGCCTACGTCTCCGACGACGAGTTCACGATCGACGGGAAGGCGGCGAGCAAGAACCTGGGCGCCGACGCGGTGCCGGTCCTGGACGCCACCATCGCCGCGGTCGAGTCGCTGGACTCCTTCACCACCGCCGCACTGCAGGACGCACTGAATGCTGCGCTGGTGGACGATCTGGGGCTCAAACCGCGCAAGGCGTTCGGTCCCGTACGCGTGGCGGTGACCGGCTCCCAGGTCAGTCCGCCGCTCTTCGAATCGATGGAGATCCTGGGTCGCGACAAGACGCTCGCGCGGCTGGCCTCGGCACGGGAGATCGCAGCCAAATAGTGCCGCTGAGCTGCACGTTTGTGGACTTACGGTAACCCTTTGATACTCTCTTTCTCGGCAGTTTTCCGCAAGGAGAACCAAGCCAATGGGGTATGGTGTAATTGGCAACACAGCGGTTTCTGGTACCGCCATTCTAGGTTCGAGTCCTGGTACCCCAGCGGACAGAAAGAGATCGAGACCGTGCTAAGGTCTTGATCGCCGGAAGTTCCCATGGCCCCGTCGTCTAGCGGCCTAGGACGCCGCCCTCTCAAGGCGGTAGCGCGGGTTCGAATCCCGTCGGGGCTACGAGAAACACCCTTCCTCTGCGATGCAGGGGGAGGGTGTTTTTCCTTGCGCGACAGACCATCTCGTCCGTGTTGCGATGATCACACCGAAACACGGACGAGGGTCGGAAGGTGTCGCGCCGGGACTGCGGTCAGAGGAATTCGGCGGTGGTGCCCGAGGCCGGCATCTCGGGGATGCCGAGCTTGCGGTGGTCCCAGGAACGGGTGCGGGACGGACGGATCCGGACGGCGACGCGCTTGTTCATCATCTGCTCGACGAATGGTCGCGACTCTTCGGTGTAGGGCGCTGTGTAGCGTTCCCAGACGCTGATGCCGACCTTCAGGCACGAGTCCGGGTCGTCGAGGATCTCGGCAGTGCCCTCGAAGGTGACGCCGCGCAGTGTGTCGTAGGTGTCACCGTCCTCGATCATCACCGAGCACCGGTTGTTGCGACGGATGTTGACCGCCTTCTGCGACTTGGATTTGGTCTCGAACCAGATTTCGCCGTCGATGATCCCGTACCACATCGCCACGAGGTGGATGCTCCCGTCCGCTCCGGTGGTGGCGAGGGTCGCGGTCCGGCTGCGCGCCACGAACTCCGCGATCTCGGCCTCGGACATGACGATCTGATTGCGTTGGTTGACTCCCATTCCCCGACGCTAGCCCACCGGCGGGTCCATCGGAACCGCTCCGGGTGCAACGGCTCTGGGTCAGGGACGTGCGGCCTGGAGGCGTTTGTGGATGGCGTCGGCGGCGGCGAGCAGATCGGCGGCCCAGCGTGCACCGGGTCGTCGGCCCATCCGGTCGATCGGCCCGGACACCGAGATCGCGGCGACCACGTCACCGTTGCCGTCGCGCACGGGAGCCGACACACTCGCGACTCCGGCGGCGCGTTCACCGGCACTCTGGGCCCACCCGCGCCGGCGGATCTCGTGCAGTGCGCGCTCGCTGAAGACGCTGTCCGGCACGAGCGCGCGCTGGGTGGCAGGGTCGGCCCAGGCGAGGAGGACTTTCGCCGCGGACCCTGCGCTCATGGGGAAGCGGGTGCCCACCGGCACGGTGTCACGCAGGCCGGTCGGTGGTTCCATCGCGGCGACGCAGACGCGTTCGGCACCTTCGCGGCGATAGACCTGAACCGATTCGCCGGTGATGTCGCGGAGCCGGGGGAGGACCATGAGAGCCGACTCGGTGACGGGATCGTGTGCCGAGGAGGCGAGTTCGCCGAGGACGGGGCCGGGCTGCCAACGGCCGGTGACATCCCTGGTCAGAAAGCGGTGCGTCTCGAGTCCCACGGCGAGTCGATGTGCCGTCGCCCGGGGCAGACCGGTGCGTTCGCAGAGTTCGGAGAGATTGCACGGCGCCTCGGCGATCGCGTGCAGCACCGCCACGGACTTGTCGAGCACTCCGATTCCGCTGCTGACCGCGGATGCGGTATCCTTTCCCATAGGACGATACTAGCTGTCCAAATAGTGAGATGCACGTTCGAAACACAGCCAGAACGTCAACACCGCGTGCAGAGTCCGAAGAACCCGAGCAGATAACGAGTGAAGCCATGAGCAACAGCCCAGCCCAGCCGCTGACTCTCGCCGAGAAGGTGTGGCGCGACCATGTCGTCGTCCCCGGTGACGTCGATGCGTCCGGCAACACCAATCCCGACCTGATCTACATCGATCTCCACCTCGTCCACGAGGTCACCAGCCCCCAGGCCTTCGAGGGTCTGCGCCTCGCCGGTCGTCCGGTCCGCCGACCGGATCTGACCATCGCGACCGAGGACCACAACGTCCCGACGGTGGACATCGACAAGCCCATCGCCGATCCCGTGTCGCGGACCCAGGTCGACACGCTGCGCAGCAACTGCGAGGAATTCGGCGTCCGCCTTCATCCCATGGGTGACGCCGAGCAGGGCATCGTCCACGTGGTCGGGCCGCAGTTGGGCCTGACCCAACCCGGCATGACCGTCGTGTGCGGTGACAGCCACACCTCGACGCACGGTGCCTTCGGAGCGATCGCGATGGGTATCGGTACCAGTGAGGTCGAGCACGTCCTGGCGACGCAGACCCTCTCGCTGCGCCCGTTCAAGACGATGGCGATCAATGTCGACGGCGAGCTCCCGCCCGGTGTGACGAGCAAGGACCTGATCCTCGCGATCATCGCGAAGATCGGCACCGGCGGCGGACAGGGTTACGTGCTGGAGTACCGCGGGGAGGCGATCCGCAAGCTCTCCATGGAAGCGCGGATGACGGTGTGCAACATGTCGATCGAGGCAGGCGCCCGGGCGGGGATGATCGCACCCGATGAGGTCACCTACGAGTTCCTCAAGGGCCGCCCGCATGCCCCGTCGGGTGCCGATTGGGATGCTGCCGTTGCCTATTGGGACAGTCTGTGCACCGATCCCGGTGCCACCTTCGACGCCGAGGTGCACATCGACGCCGCCTCGCTGACCCCGTTCGTCACGTGGGGGACCAATCCGGGACAGGGTGCACCGCTCGGCGCCGCGGTACCCGACCCGGCGGAGTACGGCGACGAGGTCAAGGCTAGTGCCGCGGCCAAGGCGCTGGAGTACATGGGCCTCGAGCCCGGAACGCCGCTGCGCGACATCAAGGTCGACACGGTCTTCGTCGGCTCCTGCACCAACGGGCGGATCGAGGACCTGCGCGAGGTCGCCGGCATCCTCAAGGGGCGCAGGGTCGCGGACGGGATGCGGATGCTCATCGTGCCCGGTTCGATGCGGGTGCGTGCACAGGCCGAGGACGAAGGTCTCGGCGAGATCTTCCTCGCGGCCGGCGCCGAATGGCGGCAGGCCGGGTGCTCGATGTGCCTCGGCATGAACCCCGACCAGCTCGCCCCGGGCGAGCGGTGTGCGTCGACCTCCAACCGCAATTTCGAAGGGCGCCAGGGCAAGGGTGGCCGAACGCACCTCGTGTCTCCGGGAGTGGCAGCGGCCACCGCGCTGCGCGGCACCTTGTCCGCGCCCGCCGACCTGGACTCGCAGCCGGCGCCCGCCGATCTCGGTTGAGTCACGGTCCGACCCATATCCCAGCCACATCATTCGAACAGGGGCTTTTCTCATGGAACCGTTCACCGAACACACCGGTATCGGTGTCCCGCTGCGTCGCAGCAACGTCGACACCGACCAGATCATCCCGGCCGTCTATCTGAAGCGGGTGACGCGCACCGGCTTTGAGGACGGTCTGTTCGCCGGTTGGCGGACCGATCCCGACTTCATCCTCAACAACGAGCCCTGGAGCCGCGGGTCGGTCCTGGTCGCCGGTCCCGACTTCGGCACCGGGTCGTCGCGTGAACACGCGGTCTGGGCGCTGTCCGATTTCGGCTTCCGCGTGGTGATCTCGTCGCGTTTCGCCGACATCTTCCGCGGCAACTCGGGCAAGGCGGGTCTGGTGGCCGCACAGGTCGAGCAGTCCGACGTCGAACTGCTGTGGAAGCGCCTCGAGGAGAATCCTGGCCTCGAAGTGACGGTGAGCCTTGTCGATAAGACGGTCACCGCCGGAGACCTCGTGGTGCCGTTGGCAATTGATGACTACACGCGGTGGCGTCTGATGGAGGGTCTCGATGACATCGGACTCACGTTGCGCCAGGTAGAGGCGATTTCCGAGTACGAGTCGGCGCGTCCGGCATTCAAACCGCGCACCCTCGCGGACTGATTCCGCACCGCCGCGGCGGGGTCATCTCGCCGCGGCGGCACCGTCGTGAGCTGCCATGCCATTTCGCAACACGGCGTCCTAATTGGCGTGGAAGATGGACGTTTTCACATCCGACGTTTACCGTGTGTTGGTAGCTGGCCGAAACTCGGTCAGATCAGCTTGCGGAGGTACTCATGAACAAGGCGGAGCTCATTGATGAGCTGACCAAGAAGCTCGACGCGGATCGCAAGACTGCGACTGAAGCCGTCGAGCTCGTCGTCGACACGATCGTGCGCGCAGTCAACAAGGGCGAGAGCGTGACGATCACCGGCTTCGGCGTATTCGAGAAGCGGAAGCGCGCACCGCGCGTCGCCCGTAACCCGCGCACCGGCGAGACCGTCAAGGTCCGCGCGACCTCGGTGCCGGCGTTCCGTCCGGGCGCTCAGTTCAAAGCCGTTGTGGCGGGCAAGCAGAAGCTGTCCGCGACCGGTCCGGCGGTGAAGCGCGGAAGCGGGGCCACCACCACGGCAGCCAAGAAGGCTGCGCCGGCGAAGAAGACGGCCGCCAAGAAGACGACCGCCGCCGCCAAGAAGACCACGGCGGCCAAGAAGGCTCCGGCGAAGACCACGGCGGCCAAGAAGACCACCGCGGCCAAGAAGGCTCCGGCGAAGACCACGGCGGCCAAGAAGACCACCACTGCGGCGAAGAAGGCTCCGGCCAAGAAGGCGGCGCCGGCGAAGAAGGCCACCGCGGCGAAGAAGGCTCCGGCCAAGAAGACTGCCGCGAAGAAGACCGCGGCGAAGAAGACCACCCGTCGCTGACCTGCGGGACAACCGCGGTCGACGACCACAATTCAGCCCCCGGCGTACTTCCCCCGCCGGGGGCTGAATCGTGTTCGGGGTCAACCGGCGGGGGGCGCGGGACTCAGGCTGTCGGGAGCGGCCCGGCGATGTGATCGGCCGCCACCAGCCGGCCGTCGAACAGGGACAGAACCCACACACTGCCCTTGCGGTTGGAGGCCTTGGGAAGCGGGATCGAGTCGCGCTCGGACCACCAGTCCATGAGGGGCGGGATCACCTTGCCCTGACTGCAGACCGCCAGGGTCGACGTCGTGTCGGCGGCGAGTTCGAGGATCCGGCGTTGCGCCGCTGCCGGATTGGTCCGATACGTCTCCTCCGACAGATCCGGCTCGCTGTGCAACTCGACCCCCAGCCGGTCGCGTAGCGGTTCCAGGGTCTGCTCACAGCGGACGCGATCGGCCGAGTGCACCCGGCTCGCCCCGAACGCAATCAGCAATGGGGCGAGGGCGGCGGCTTGCGCCCGGCCGAGTTTGTCGAGGGGCCGCAACCGGTCGTCGCCCTTGTAGGTCGAGCGCCGGCCGGCCTTGGCGTGCCGTACCAACAGGAACGTGTGCAGGTCCGCGGGTAGCCGCACGAACTCCTCGAGGATCGTGCGATCGAGCGGATAGCTCAACATCTCCCGGGCCTCGTCGACGGAGAGCCACCGCAGCTCGTCGACCTCGTGCCCGGCGACGAACTCTCCGTCGGACGCTCGCGCCGACCAGTAGCGCACATGCTTGCGGGTACTGCCGAGGTCGTAGTGGACGTCGTCCAGGTGCCGGCCGAGAACGACGTGTTGGCCCGTCTCCTCGGCGATCTCGCGCACCGCCGTGTCGATGAGGGTCTCGCCCGGCTCGGCCTTTCCCTTGGGCAGCGTCCAGTCGTCGTACTCGGGGCGGTGGACGACCGCGATCTCGACATCGTCGATCTCGGCGGCATCGTTCCCGGTCGGACCGGGGACAACCGGTCGCCAGACCACACCGCCGGCGGCCCACACCTCATTAGTCTTCTTCGCCATGTCGATGGTGATCGTAGAGGTCGAAGGTTACGCGTCGGTGCCGGTCACGAACTGGTCTCCGGCCGACGACGATTGCGCCGCATCATCTGTCGCTGATGGTCGCGCACCTCTTCGCCCTCGGCGGGTGAGGCCACCCAGCTCCCGTCGGACTGCAGGACCCAGCAGCGGGTCCGCGGATCGAGGGCGGAGGCGAAGATGTCACCGAGTTCACCGGCCAGACGCTCGTCACGGACGTTCACCATGACCTCCACGCGCCGATCGAGATTGCGGTGCATCATGTCCGCGCTGCCGAACCAGTACTCGTTCTGCGCACCGAAATACAGGATTCGGGAGTGCTCGAGGAACTGCCCCAGGATCGACCGCACGTGGATGTTGTCGCTGTAACCCTCGACCCCGGGCCGCAGCGCGCTGATGCCACGGACCACGACATCGACGGGTACCCCGCTCTGCGAGGCCCGGTACAGCGCATCGATCACCTGCTCGTCGACCAGTGCATTCGCCTTGAGCTGGATTCTCGCGCGCGTGTCGCCGTCGCGGAACAGCTCGATCTCGCGATGGATCCGTTTGATGATGCCCGCCCGGATGCCGTGCGGCGCAACGAGGATGTTGCGGTACTCCTGCTTGCGGGAGTAACCGGTCAAGGTGTTGAACAGGTCGGTCAGGTCGGCGCCGATGTCGGGGGCGGCGGTCAGCAGGCCCACGTCCTCGTAGAGCCGCGCGGTCTTCGGGTTGTAGTTGCCGGTCCCGATGTGGCAGTACCGCTTGATCGTCGAGCCCTCGCGACGCACCACCAGGCAGGTCTTGCAGTGGGTCTTCAAACCGACGAGGCCGTAGACGACGTGGACGCCGGCCTGTTCCAGTTTGCGGGCCCACTTGATGTTCGCCTGCTCGTCGAAGCGGGCCTTGATCTCCACCAGCGCGACGACCTGCTTCCCGGCCTCGGCGGCGTCGATGAGCGCGTTGACGATCGGGGAGTCGCCGGAGGTGCGGTACAGCGTCTGCTTGATGGCCAGGACCTGCGGGTCGGCCGCGGCCTGCTCGATGAACCGCTGCACGCTCGTCGAGAACGAGTCGTACGGATGGTGGACGAGTACGTCACCGTCGCGAAGAGTAGAGAACACGCTCTTGGGTGTCTCTCGCTCGCCGAACGCGGGGTGGGTGGCGGGGACGAACGGACGGTCCTTGAGATGCGGGCGGTCGAGCGCGTAGATCTCGAAAAGTGATGACAGATCGAGGAGTCCGGGCACCTGGATGACGTCGGCGGGGTCCACCTCGAGCTCGCGCAGCAACAACTCGAGCATGTGCTCGCTCATGTCGTCGGCGACCTCGAGCCGCACCGGCGAGCCGAACCGACGGCGCGCGAGTTCCCGCTCGAGCGCCTGGAGGAGGTCCTCGTCGCGGTCCTCTTCGACCTCGAAGTCGGCGTTGCGGGTGATCCGGAAGACGTGGTGCTCAACGATTTCCATACCCGGGAACAACGTCCCGAGGTTAGCCGCGATCAGACTCTCCAACGGTAGGAACACCGCGCTCCTGGCGGCCTTGTCGTCGTCGGGCGCCCGAGCGGGCGACAGCCGGTCGACGCGGATGAAGCGGTTCACGTTGTCCGGTACCTTGACCCGCGCGAAGTGCTCGCCGCTCTCGTTGACGTCGCGGACCGTGACCGCGAGGTTCAGCGACAACCCGCTGATGTACGGGAACGGATGAGCGGGGTCGACCGCCAGGGGCGTCAGGACCGGAAATACCTCGTCCTGGAAATAATCGGTCATCCGCGCCTGCTGCTCGGCGGTGAGCTGCGACCAGGACACCACGTAGATGTCGTTGTCGGCGAACGCCGGTCGGACCGAATCGAGGAAGACGCGCGCGTGCCGGTCGGCGACGGTCTGCGCGCGTCCGGCGATGCGCATGAGTTGTTCTCGCGGCGACAGGCCGTCGGCGGACCGGACCGACAGGCCGGTCTCGTCGCGCCGCTTGAGTCCGGCCACCCGCACCATGAAGAACTCGTCGAGGTTCGAGGCGAAGATGGCGAGGAACTTCGCACGATCGAGGAGCGGCAGGGAGATGTCCTCGGCGAGCGCGAGCACCCGGGAGTTGAAGTCCAGCCAGCTCAATTCCCGGTTGAGGTAACGGTCCTCGGGCAGGTCGGCGGATTCGTCGGGCACCAGGGTGGCGGCCGGCGGGGCGTGCGGGATCGGTGTCGTGGTGACCGTGGCGGTCTGCGATACGTCATCGTCGGCGGGGCTCACCCCCCAATGATGACCCATCGCCGTCCCCGGCGTACACGCCCGCCGGTCGGACGCTTGTCGAGTGCGGGTCGGGGTCAGAGATGACGCAGCGCAGCGACGGTGTGCGGTCCGAGGCCGAGCTCGCGGGCGACGCCCAGGTCCGCCGCGGTGTCGACGTCGGTGCGCAGGTCGGCCCACTCCCGGCCGGCCGGGTCGAGTTCGACGGCGCCGGCGGCCCGGTGGGCGGCCGCCGAACCGGGCCCGAAGCGGGGAGCGGGGACGTCGGTACCGGTGCCGTGCAGCAGCACCGTCCCGGATCCGTCCCGGTCGGTGACGAAGCTCGAGCGGTGTTCACCGGCGGCGCGCAACACGGCGGCGACGGACGTGCTCGTCGCCGCCGGCAGATCGGCCTGCACGTACATCAGGCCCGTCGACTCGGGCCACGCCTCGCGCGCCCAGCGCGCACCGTCGACGAACGCGGAGTTGAGACCGGCGTCAGTCGGTGACCGGTGCGGCGACTCCCGCAGGCCGCGCATGCCCGAGCGCCGCGCCGCGGCGAGTACCTCGTCGTCGGGGCTGACGACGACGAGCCGAGAGATCCCGGCGCCGCGCAGGGCGTCGACGGTGTCGAGGAACATCGCCAGGACGAGGGAACCCCGGGCGACGGGGTCGTCACCCTCGAATGCGGTGGACAGCGTCGCCGCCAGTCGTGACTTCGCGCGGTGCAGATTCTTGACCGCCAGCACGGCCGCGACCGACGTCGCGACGGGCTCGTTGCCCCCCGCGTCGACGATCGTCGAGTCGGCGCCCGCGCCGACGGTGCTGTGTTCCATGCCGACCATCATGATGCACCGACCCCTGGTCGGTGACATTCCGGGTCGGCCATACCCGGCAGGGCACTAGGGTGAGCAGGGTCGGCCGTCCGGCCGGCGCCGGCGGTGGGAATACGGAATTGGGCTTGCCCGGTGGGAGGTTGCGGTGCGCGCGGCGGTGATGGGTGCGGGTTCTTGGGGAACCTCGGTGGCGAAGGTGCTGGTCGATGCCGGTACCGACACCGTGATCTGGGCGCGGCGACCCGAACTCGCCGAGGCGATCAACACCGAGCACGTCAACGCCGACTATCTACCCGGCATCGCGCTGCCCGCCGCGCTCACCGCGACGAGTTCGGCGGTCGATGCGCTGCTCGGCGCCGACGTCGTCGTCTGCGGTGTCCCGTCGCAGTCGTTGCGCCCCAACCTGACGCAGTGGACGCCCTACATCGGGTCGGATGCGTCGCTGGTGTCGCTCGCCAAGGGCATCGAATCCAACACCCTGCTACGGATGAGTGAGGTCATCGCCGAGGTGACCGGTGTCGCCGACGACCGGATCGCGGTGCTGACCGGGCCGAACCTGGCACGCGAGATCGCGGAGGGTCAACCGGCGGCGACCGTGATCGCCTGTGCCGACGAGGCGCGGGCGGTGACGCTGCAGAGCGCGTTCAGTACGCGATACTTCCGGCCGTACACCAACACCGACGTCGTCGGATGTGAGATCGGCGGCTCTGCGAAGAACGTCATCGCGCTGGCCTGCGGGATGGCCAGCGGCATCGGGTTCGGTCAGAACACCCTGGCGACGATCATCACTCGTGGGCTCGCCGAGACGATCCGGTTGGGTGTCGCGGTGGGCGCGCAGATCGAGACGCTGGCGGGTCTCGCCGGGATCGGGGATCTCGTCGCGACGTGTTCGTCGCCGTTGTCGCGCAACCGCACGTTCGGCGCGCGGCTGGGGGAGGGTGCCACCATGGCGCAGGCTCAGGAGGCCACCAACGGGCAGGTCGCCGAGGGCGTCAAGTCGTGCTCGTCGGTGCGTGCGCTGGCCGAGCGACACCAGGTGCCGATGCCGCTCACCGACGCGGTCCACCAGGTCTGTCACGACGGCATGTCGGTGGCCGACGCGGTCAATTCGCTGTTGGGCCGCAGCACCAAGCCGGAGATCTACCGGGACTGAGCGCCCGCCGCCGATCAGCCGAAGTCGAGCGGTCCCCGTTCGAGGGTGCGGTCGATCAGTCCCGAGATGTCGGTGATGGGTCCGTTGCCGGCGTTCGTCGGAATCCACATCGCGACATAGGGTCGGTGGTCGACGCACACATAGGCCTGGCCCGAGCCGTCGACCGTGTCCGTGATGAACCACTGGACCCCGGCCTGGCCGGCGGCGTGGATCTCCTGGAGATTGCTGGTGGGAGACAGCTCGGCAGGTCGGGTCACCCCGCACCGAAGTGTCATGTCGTCGCCCGGGCCGGTCGACGGCCACGTCGCGCGGTCGCCGGAGACCTCTTTGGTGCCGAAACCCTCGAAGGTGTCCGGTGCTTCGGTGAGCAAGCGGGTGCACTCCGCGGCGACCGGGCCGACGGAGTCGTAGGACTCGATCGGGGTCACCGGATCGGGGCGCAGCGCGGCGAACACGATGAAGCCGGCGAGCACCATCACGGGAATGGCTACCAGGGTCGCGACGAGTGCGGGGCTGAGACGTCCGCCGCCGCCATACCGCGCGGAGTCCTCGGCGGATTCGCCGTCGACGGGATCCTGCTGGGTGTCATCCGAACCTGCTGACGTCACCCCACAACAGTAGGAGTCGGTCTGCCGAACCCGCGCACGGGGACCCGTCAGGATCACCCGTCGTCGGCGGCCGGCCGACGCCCCTCAGCGCGTCGTGGGGACCACCGGGCAGGTCAGGGTGCGGGTGATCCCGTCCACCTTCTGGATCTGCGGAACCACGTTCTCGGTCAGGTGGGTGGCATCGGAGGCGTCGACCCGGACGATCACGTCGTACGGCCCACTGACCTCTTCCGACGAGGCGACCCCGGCGATCTCGGCGATGGTCGCGGCTGCGAGGGCGGCCCTGCCGACCTCGGTCTGGATCAGTATGTATGCCTGAACCACGGACATCCTCTCCGTCTGTGTCGTTCCCGGGCCACATCGTATGGGGCACATCGTCGACACGGGCTGTCGTACCGGCGGCTCGGCGCATGCGCGGTCGTCGGGCAGTGCACGACTGCCGCGGGCGGCCGGACTGTTGCGGATCGCTCTCGCCCGGCGGCCCCATACACTGTGGCACACATTGTCACCGACAACCCCGTGCGCGCGCGACCGGAAGAGGAAAGGCCCCGACGAGTGACCTTCGACGAGACAGGTCGGCAGGACCGCGCGATCGACCGGACCGACACGGTCGGGGCGATCGGTGAGCGTGCCGTGATCGCCGCGTTGACCGCGTCCGCGACCTCTGGTGAGCCCGCCGACGACATCGTGATCGGATCCGGTGACGACGCAGCCGTTCTCGACATCGGGGGATCGGCGGTGATCAGCACCGACACCGTCGTCGAGGGGCGCCACTTCCGATTCGACTGGTCGACGCCGGAGCAGGTCGGCGCCCGCGCGGTGGTGCAGAGTGCCGCCGACGTCGCCGCGATGGGCGGCCGCACAACGGGTCTCGTCGTGTCCATCGCGTGTCCGTCGGACACGCCGGTCGGCGTCGTCCTCGACCTCAACGACGGCGTGGTCCGCGCGGCACACGGACAGGGGGCCCGGGTGCTGGGCGGCGACCTCGTCGCGGCCGGTCAGGTGGTGGTGAGTGTCACCGCGGTCGGCGCGCTCGAGGGCCGGCCCCCGGTCTCGCTGGGCGGTGCCCGGCCTGGTGACGTCCTCGCGGTGAGCGGTCCGCTGGGGGCCAGCGCCGCGGGACTCGCGGTGCTGTCCGATCCGCGTCCGGTGGTCAGCGATTGGTCGGAACTGGTTGCACTGCACCGAGTTCCGAAACCCGACCTAGCCCAGGGGCCGGTCGCCGCGGCGGCAGGTGCGCACGCCATGACCGACATTTCCGACGGTCTGGTCGAGGAACTGCTCACGATGTCGAGGGCTGCCCAGGTCGCCATGACCGTGCATGGCGACGCCGTACCGCGGCGCCCGGATCTGGCTGCCGCGGCAAGCGAACTCGGGGCGGACGTCGACCGCTGGGTACTGGCCGGCGGCGAGGACCATCACCTGCTCGCGGCGTTCGGCGGGCCCACGGTGCCGCCGGGGTGGACCGTCATCGGCTCGGTGGGGGAGAAGTCCTCGTCGGCGCCCGAGGTCTGGGTCGACGACCGCCGGGTCGGCGGGCCCGACGGTCTCGAACTGCACGGGTGGCAGTCCTTCGCCGACCCGACTGGTGACTGAGGTCCCCGGGACGCACCATTAGAGTCGCCTCATGGCGATCTACGCACTCGACGACCGAGAACCGGTCCTGGGACAGGACACCTACGTGCACCCGGACGCGGTGGTGATCGGCGCGGTCACCCTGGGCGACGGTGTCTCGGTGTGGCCGGGCGCGGTACTCCGCGGCGACTACGGGACCATCACCGTCGGCGCCCGCAGCAACATCCAGGACGGCACCGTCATCCACTGCACGGTTCTCGACCCGACCGTGATCGGCGAACGGTGCGTCGTCGGACACAACGCGCACATCGAGGGCGCGACGATCGGAAACGACTGCCTCATCGCCTCGGGATCGGTGGTCCTGAACGGGTCCACGGTCGGCGACGGCGCGATCGTCGGAGCCGGCGCGGTGGTCCCGTTCAAGTTCGACGTCCCCTCGCGACGGATGGCGCTCGGTGTACCGGCCCGGCTCCGCGACGGCTACGAGGTACCGGAGGGGCACACCGAACTCAACTGCGAGATGTACTTCCAGAACGCGCAGCACTATCGCACCGCCCTGAAACGACTGGACTGACGACCGCCCACGACGGAGGCAATCGAGTGACCGCACCACCCAAACCCCTTGCCGAACTGATCGACCCGGGCTGGGCGCAGGCGCTCGCCCCGGTCGAGCCGCTCATCACCGAGATGGGCCGGTTCCTGCGCACCGAGATCGCCGAGGGGCGGCGCTATCTGCCTGCGGGACAACATGTCCTGCGGGCATTCACGCGCCCCCTCGACGGCGTGCGCGTGCTGATCGTCGGGCAGGATCCATACCCGACGCCCGGACACGCCGTCGGACTGAGCTTCTCGGTGGCGCCCGACGTGCGCCCGATCCCGCGTTCCCTGACGAACATCTACACCGAGTACTGCGCCGATCTCGGTTACCCCATGCCGACCACCGGGGATCTCACGCCGTGGGCGGACAACGGCGTGCTGCTGCTGAACCGCGTGCTCACGGTGGCCCCCGGCGAGCCGGCCTCTCACCGGGGGAAGGGCTGGGAAGAGGTGACCGAGTGCGCGATCAAGGCGCTTGCCGCCCGCGACGAGCCGCTCGTCGCGATCCTGTGGGGCCGGGACGCCGCGGGACTGGAGAAGTGGCTGCCCGACGTCCCGACCATCGTGTCGGCGCATCCGTCACCGTTGTCGGCCTCGCGCGGGTTCTTCGGGTCCCGACCCTTCAGCCGGGCCAACGAGGAACTGATGGACCTCGGGGCCGAACCGGTGGAGTGGCGTCTGCCGTGACCCTTCGAGGCTCGTCGACCTCGACGCGCTCCTTCGTCGCTTGCTCGGCCCGGCGGCTGGCGCTCCTCGCACCTCAGTACCTGCGGCCTGGCGGCCGTCGTGGATCGTGAAAGAACACTCTTGAGCGTCCACATCTCTGCTCCCTGAGGTGCGAGCGAAGCGAGCCACGAAGGGCTCCGCAACCTGTCTCACCAGGCCCTTCGTGGCTCGTCG
>NZ_JAGRQM010000034.1:0-38550 GCF_018132775.1 Gordonia sp. SCSIO 19800
AACTCGGATACGAAGTCACCATCACACCCCACGGAGCGGCCTGAGCAGCCACCTCACCACACTCTTCGGATTAGGGACCAATGGGTGTGTGGCGCTCTCGGATTAGGGAGCGGGTGGGGACGCGCTTTTCCTGCTCCCTAAGGTGCGAGCGAAGCGAGCCTTCTTGTGCTCCCTGAGGAGCGAGCTTGCGAGCGTCACGAAGGGTCTCAGCTCGCCTCGATGGCCCCGGTGAACTGGCTTTCGTACAGCCGGCAGTAGGCGCCGCGGGCCGCGAGCAGTTCGTCGTGGTTGCCCTGCTCGACGATGTGCCCGTCCTCCATGACGACGATGACGTCGGCGTCGCGCACCGTGGAGAGTCGGTGCGCGATGACGAAACTCGTGCGATCCGACCGCAGATTGGCCATCGCCTTCTGGATGAGCAGCTCGGTGCGGGTGTCGACGGAACTCGTCGCCTCGTCGAGGATGAGGATCGTGGGCCGGGCGAGGAAGGCCCGCGCGATCGTGATGAGCTGCCGCTCACCGGCACTCACGCCACCGCCCTCGTCGTCGAGCACGGTGTCATAGCCGTCGGGGAGGGTGCGCACGAAGTGGTGGACATGACTCATCCGGGCGGCGTCGAGCACCTCCTCTCGCGAGGCGGTGGGATCGCCGTAGGCGATGTTGTCGTAGATCGTGCCGCCGAACAGCCACGAGTCCTGCAGCACCATGCCGGTGCGCTCGCGCAGGTCGTCGCGCGTCATGTCCGTGGAGTCGACGCCGTCGACCCGGATGACACCGGAATCAACGTCGTAGAACCGCATGATCAGGTTGACCAGGGTGGTCTTGCCCGCGCCGGTCGGGCCGACGATCGCGACCATGTGCCCGGGGCGCGCCACCAGGCTGAGATTCTCGATCAGCGGCTTGTCCTCGACGTAGCGGAAGGAGACGTCGTCGAACTCGATGAGTCCCTTGTCCTCGGCGGGCGTCTTCGGATTCGCGGCGTCGGGCGACTGCTCGTCGGCGTCCAGGATGTCGAAGATCCGCTCGGCGGAGGCGACGCCGCTCTGCATCAGGTTGATCATCGAACCGATCTGCGTCAGCGGCTGCGTGAACTGGCGCGAGTACTGGATGAACGCCTGCACCTCACCGAGACTCAGCGAGCCCGACGCCACGCGCAGACCACCGACGACCGCGACCGCCACGTAGTTGAGGTTTCCCAGGAACATGATCGTCGGCATGATGACGCCGGAGATGAACTGCGCGCGCCAACTCGACTCGTACAGTTTCTCGTTGCGTTCGTCGAAGGTCGCCTCGATCTCGCGCTGACGACCGAAGGCGGTCACCAGCTCATGCCCGGTGAAGGCCTCCTCGACTTGAGCATTGAGCGCGCCCGTCGACGACCACTGGGCCGAGAAGTGCGGCTTCGAACGCTTCGCGATGATGCCGGTCGCGATGATCGCCAGCGGCACCGTGGCCACCGCGATGAGCGCCAGCAGCGGCGAGATCCAGATCATCATGATCAGCAGCGCGATCACCGTCAGCACCGAGTTCGCGAACTGGGAGATGGTCTGCTGCATGCTCTGTGACAGGTTGTCGAGATCGTTGGTCACCCGGCTCAACAGCTCGCCGCGCGGCATCGTGTCGTAGTAGCGCAGCGGCAGGCGATGCACCTTGGCCTCGACGTCGTCGCGGAGCCGGCGGATGGTGCCGACGACGACGATGTTCAGCAGGTACCCGGCGAGCCAGGCGAGCGCAGAGGACACCACGTACAGCACGAGGGTGATCAGCAGCACGCGCCCCACGGCGCCGAAATCGACTCCGACGCCGGGGGTCACGTCCATCGACGAGACCATGTCGGCGAACGTGTCGTCACCGCTCTCGCGGAGCCCGGCCACCGCCTGTTCCTTGGTGAGCCCCTCGGGCAGGGTGCGGCCGATCACGCCGTCGAAGACGAGGTCGGTGGCGTAACCCAGCACGCGGGGCGCGATCGCGATCAGCACGACCGAGCCGACCAGCGACGCGAGCGTGACCGTCATCAGCAGTCGGTACGACGCGAGCTGTGCGACAACGCGTTTGACCGACGGCCAGAACGAGCGAGGCTTGGATTCGGGTCCGGCCGCCATCGGCGGGCCTCCGGGCCGGGTCATGAGCGCTCCTCCATCGCCATCTGCGATTCGACGATCTCGGCGTAGGTCGGGCACGACTGCCGCAGGTCGTCGTGGGTACCGAGCCCGACGACCCGGCCGCGATCGAGCACGACGATCTGCTCGGCGTCGACGATGGTCGAGATGCGTTGCGCCACGACGATGACCGCGGCGTCGCGGGTGGCGGGGCGCAGTGCGGCGCGCAGCCGCGCATCGGTGGTCAGGTCGAGCGCGGAGAACGAGTCGTCGAAGAGGTAGATCGCGGGCCGCCGGATGAGGGCGCGTGCGATCGCCAGGCGCTGCCGCTGCCCGCCGGAGACGGTCGTCCCGCCCTGGGACACCTTGGTGTCCAGGCCGTCGGGCATCGCGGACACGAAGTCCTCCGCCTGCGCGATGCGCAGCGCCTCCCAGATCTCGTCGTCGGTGGCGTCGGCCTTGCCGTGCAGCAGGTTCGAGCGGATGGTTCCCGAGAACAGGTACGGCCGCTGGGGCACCAGACCGACGACCGACCGGAGCTCGTCGGGATCGAGTCGCTTGACGTCGGTGCCGCCGACCCGGACCGTGCCGGAGGTCGTGTCGATCAGCCGCGGCACCAGCCCGACGAGGGTGGTCTTGCCCGACCCCGTCGAGCCGACGATCGCGGTCGTGGTGCCCGGCTCGACGCGGAAGTCGATGCCGCTCAACACCGGGTCGTCGGCGCCGGGATAGCGGAACTCGGCGGCATCGAACTCCACCGTGCCGGGGTGGGTGGCGAAACCGACCGGTTCACTCGGCGGATGGACCGAGGTGTCGGTGGCGAGGACCTCGGAGATGCGTTCGGCGCAGACCGCCGCGCGCGGGGCCATCATCGCCAGGAACGACGCCATCATCACCGACATCAGGATCTGCATCACGTAGCTCATCACCGCGGTCAGTGCGCCGATCTCCAGCGAACCGTCGGAGACCGCGTGCCCGCCGAACCAGATCACTGCGACGATGGTGACGTTGGTGATCACCATGACGACCGGGAACATCAGGGCCATCAACCGGCCGACGTGCAGGGTCGCGTCGGCGAGGTGGTCGTTGGCGACCGCGAAACGCTTGCGTTCGTAGTCTTCTCGCACGAACGCCCGCACAACCCGGATGCCGGTGATCTGCTCGCGCAGGACGCGGTTGACGTTGTCGATCCGTTCCTGCATCGCCCGGAAGCCGGGGATCATCTTCGCGATGATGGCCCCCATCGACACCCCGAGGATGGGCACCGCGATGGCGATGACCCAGGACAGGGCCGGCGCCTCCCGGACGCCCATGACGATCCCGCCGATACACATGATCGGCGCCATCACCAGGATCGCGCTGCTCATCACGATGAGCAGCTGCACCTGCTGGACGTCGTTGGTGGTGCGGGTGATCAGTGACGGCGCGCCGAACGTGCCGACCTCGCGTGCGGAGAAGGAGTTCACCCGATGCAGGAGGTCGCCCCGGATGTCGCGCCCGACCCCGAGCGCGGCGCGCGCGCCGAAGTACTGCGCGGTCACCGTCACGATGATCTGGGCGACGCTCACCAGCAGCATCCAGCCGCCGATGCGCAGGATGTAACCGGTGTCCCCGCGGGCGACGCCGTTGTCGATGATGTCGGCGTTGAGGCTCGGCAGGTACAGCATCGCGATGGTCGCCAGCAGTTGCAGCACGATGACGAGCACGACGTTGATGCGGTACCGGGAGAGGTAGGTGCGGACGAGTCGGGTCAGCATCTGGCCGCCGGGAGGGAGGACCGGCCGGAGTTCACTGCGATCACCTGCGCCAGACTAGTTGCCGCTCGCAACGGACGCCGCCGAGTATCTGCCCACCGGGAATCCGCGCAGGCGGGGACCGCGGGCAGGTGCTCAGACGGTGGGCGGCTCGGTCAGCGCGACGGCTGCCTCGGCGGTGTGGGTGAGGAAGGTGAACGACTCCTGGAAGTACAGGTTCACCACGTCGGCGTCGTGTGAGTCGTAGCCGATGGACACGTCCTGGCCGATGGTCAGTTCGAAGTCGCCGCCGCGGGTGCTCATCACGAACGCGCCGCTGATCGCGGGCGCCCACACGATGTCGCCGGTGAACAGGCGCTGGATGTGTTCGAGGATCGGGTAGCCGTGGTTCGACGTCTCGTTGACCTGGGTGTAGGCCTCGGCCGACAGGGCCACCGCGTACGGACCGTCGACCGACGCCAGGCGCAGTGTGCTCAGCGCCTGGCTGACCGCCTCCGGGTAGTCGCGCACGTCGGCGGGCAGCGGGATCGGGGTGGCGGCGGCCTCGGCGCGGATGCCGGTGATCGACGCCGCGGCGTAACCCTCGAAGATCGCCCGGTCCTCGGCGAGCGCGAGTTCGCGTGCGGCCTCCACGACCGGGTCCCAGTCGGAGTCTTTGGCGCCGCGGTCGACGTCGTCGATGGCCTCGCGGGACACCGTGAACGGGACCTTGAGTTCCACCAGCGACTGGGTGCGCCGCTGGAAGGCGGTGATCCCCTGCGACGGTGAGTCGATCTTGGTGCGATGTCCGAGCGTCACCGATGCGGTGTCGGAGCCGAGCGGCCCGGTCACGTCGACGAGGCGACGGCCCGCGACGTTGCGTTTGAACGAGCGCGTCGCCTCCTCCTCGATCTCCGCCCACGCCGCGTCGGAGATCGGCGCGAGTTCGCGATGCAGGTTGTTCATGGTGTCCTCCTGGTGCGGTGGTCGGAAGGGTGTCGTCAGTGCAGTGAACCGATGCCGAGCGAGCCGTCGGAACGCGTTGTCGGGGCGGGGGAAGCCGTGGGTGCGGCGTCGGGCGCGGGTGGCAGGTCTTCGAGGAAGTCGAGTGTCGGGGTGAAGAACTGGGCCCCGGTGACCGCGGTGGTGAAGTCGAGGAGGCGGTCGTAGGTGCCGGGCGGGTCGCCGATGAACATCTTGCGCAGCATCTCCTCGGTGACGTCGGGCGCTGCCGAGTAGGCGATGTAGAACGTGCCGTTGACACCGGCACCCGAGACGTCGCCGTACGGCATGTTGTCCCGCACGACGTCGATCTCCTCGCCGTTCTCGTCCTCGACGACGTTCAGCGCGATGTGGGAGTTCGGGGGCTTCACGTCGTCGGCCATCTCGACGTTGTCGAGCTTGGTCCGCCCGATCGCGGCTTCCTGCTCCTCGGTGCTCAGGTCGTTCCACGACGACAGGTCGTGTATGTAACGCTGGATGGCGACGTAGCTGCCGCCCTCGAAGTCCGGGTCCTCCCCGCCGACCGTGATCGCGTCGATCGCCGCCTGTCCGATCGGGTTCTCGGTGCCGTCGACGAAGCCGATGAGGTCGCGCAGGTCGAAGTAGCGGAACCCGTGCACTTCGTCGACGACGGTGACCGCGTCCCCGAATGCCTCGGTGATCTTGGCGCCGAGTTTGTAACACAGGCCCATGTCGTCGGACTTGATGTGCACGAGCAGATCGGCGGGCGTCGCCGGGGCGGTGTGGACATCGCCCTCGTAGGGGACGAACGGCCGCAACGAGCGTGGTCGCGGGCCGGTGAACAGGCGGTCCCACGCCGCGGAGCCGATCGACACGATCCCGGCCAGTGCCGCCTCGGGAGCCCGCGAGGACACCGCGTTGTTCAAACCGGGGATGTCTTCCAGCGCAGCGCGAACCGCGTCTTCACCGCCGTCGTCGATGGTGAAGACGAGGAAGATCGCCGACTTGGTCTTCCGCGTCAGGATCGTCTGGGGCACCGGCACGCTGAACACACTAGCCCATGCGTACAAACCGTGGGGCAGCAGATCGTGCCGCGAATGTATAGGGCAGGCAACCCTTTTCGACGCTGACCGGTGACGGGTCAGCGGCGCGTTGTGGCCCGCGCCACCGCCCGGCCGGCGGCGCGGCCGGAGAAGATGCATCCGCCGAGGAACGTCCCCTCGAGTGCGTTGTACCCGTGGACGCCACCGCCGCCGAAGCCCGCGACCTCGCCGGCGGCGAACAGGCCGTCGAAGGCGGTGCCGTCCGGCCGCAGGACCTGGGAGTCGAGATTGGTCTCGAGCCCGCCCAGGGTCTTGCGGGTCAGGATGTTGAGCCGGACCGCGATCAGCGGGCCGTGTTCGGGATCGAGCAGTCGATGCGGCTTGGCGACCCGAACGATCTTGTCGCCGACGAACTGTCGGGCATTGGTGATCGCCATCAGCTGTGCGTCCTTGGAGAACTTGTTGCCGATCTCGGCGTCGCGTGCGGAGATGATGCGTTCGAGGTGCGCGAGGTCGAGTTCGGGGCCGCGGGCGATCTTGTTCATCCCGGCGACCAGTTCCGGGAGGTTGTCGGCGACCACGAAGTCGACGCCGTTGCGCACGAAGGCGTCGACCGGTCCCGCGGCGCCCTTCGCCAGCCGGCTCTTCGCGGCCAGCTTGACGTCCTTCGCGGTGATGTCGGGGTTCTGCTCCGAACCCGACAGCATGAACTCCTTCTCCACGATCGTCTGGGTGAGGACGAACCACGAATAGTCGTGGCCGGCCGCCAGGATGGCCTTCATCGTCGAGATGGTGTCGAAACCGGGGAAGTTCGGCGGTGCGAGGCGGTTGCCGTTGGCGTCGAGCCACAGCGAGGACGGGCCGGGGATGATGCGGATCGCGTGGTCGGGCCAGATCGGGTCCCAGTTGTGGATGCCCTCGGTGTAATGCCACATCCGGTCACGGTTGACGATGTTCGCGCCGGCGG
Source organism: Gordonia sp. SCSIO 19800 (assembly GCF_018132775.1). Lineage (NCBI taxonomy): Bacteria > Bacillati > Actinomycetota > Actinomycetes > Mycobacteriales > Gordoniaceae > Gordonia > Gordonia sp. SCSIO 19800. Next base: position 6,806 of record NZ_JAGRQM010000034.1, read on the forward strand.
TCTCGCTGATCTCCAGCATCCGGCCGTCGACGTGCGCCGGGACACCCGAGATCATCGTCTCCGGCGCGGGACCGAGACGGTCGACTGGCCAGTTCTTGCGGATCAGGTCGTGATTGTGGCCGATGCCGCCCGAGGTGACGATGACCGACCCGGCACGGATCTCGAAGTCGCCCACCACATCCCGGTTCGACGCCTGGCCGCGTTCGGCGTCGGTCGGGGCGAGCGTGACACCCCGTACGCCGACGGCGGCGCCGTCGTCGACGATGAGCTCGTCGACGCGATGCCGGAACCGGAACTCGACGAGCCCGCGCTTCTCCGCCTCCAGGACCGGCTCGGCGAAGACCCGCACGACCTCGGGTCCGGTTCCCCAGGTGAGGTGGAAGCGGGGCACCGAGTTGCCGTGGCCGTCGGCGAATCCGCCGCCGCGTTCGGCCCACCCGACGATCGGGGTGATGCGCAACCCGAGGTCGTGAAGGTACTGCCGTTTCTCGGTGGCCGCGAAGTCCACGTAGGCGCGGGCCCACTGGCGCGGCCAATAGTCCTCGTCGTCACGATCGAAACCGGCCGACCCCATCCAGTCCTGCAGGGCGAGATCCGCGGAGTCTTTGATGCCCAGCCGACGCTGCTCCGGCGTGTCCACCATGAACAACCCGCCCAGCGACCAGAATGCCTGCGCGCCAAGGTTGTTGCGATTCTCCTGGTCGACCACGACGACGCGGCGTCCGGCCGTGGTGAGTTCGTATGTCGCCACGAGACCCGCCAGTCCCGCGCCGACGACCACCGCGTCGGCCCCGTGCTCCGCCACCGCATCTCCTCACACCGCCAAAATGACCGGGCCGGTCCCGGGACATGTGCATTCGCAGACGAGATTAGCCCCGTACTACAGCGCGATGTCGGCGTACCGGTGGAACCACGGCGCGGCGGCTTCGAGGCCCGCCGCGAGGGCGAGGAGATCGCCGTCGGAACCGAGACGACCGACGAACTGCACGCCGAGCGGAAGGCCGGCATCGGTCCAGTGCAGCGGCACGCTCATCGCCGGCCGGCCCGTGAGGTTGGCGAGCTGCGTGTACGGCACCCAGCCGAGGCTCTCGTAGATGAGCTTGTCGACGATCCCCAAGCGGGAGATCGCACGCCCGGACCGCGCGCGGGAGGCGAGCCGCGACGCCCGCTGCAGCACCGGTGGCGTGGTCATCGACCCGACCCGCGGCGGCGGTACCGCGAGGGTGGGCGTCAGCAGCAGATCGTGGGTCTGGTGGAAGCGGTCGAGGGCCAGGACGTGGTCGTTGATGTGGTCGAGCGCGGTGAACAACGGGACGACGCCGGCGGCCCGGCCCAGTTCCGCCAGCGTCAGGGTGTCGGCCTCGAAGTGGGAGTCGGGAGCGCCGGTGAGGCGTCGGACCTCGTCGACCTGGGCGGCGCACTTGGCGAACCAGATGTCGAGGAAGTCGCGGGCGAGGGCGGCGTCGTCATGCGGCGGATCGACCTCCTCGACCTGGTGGCCGAGTTCGGTCAGGATCGACGCCGCGTGCTCGACCGCAGCGACGGCCTCCGGGTGCGGATTCGCGTTGATCGCCGAGATCGTGGTGTACCCGATCCGAAGCAACCGGGGCGGGGTCGCGATCCGGGCACTGTAGGTCTCGGTGTGCAGCGGCGCCGGGTAGGTCGACGACGGCGTCGGTCCGATCAGTGCGTCGTACAGTGCGGCAGCATCACGGACGGTCCGGGTCACCACACCTTCGACGCCCATCCCGAACAGCGGTTCACCGGTCTGCGGACCGAACGGCATCAGGCCACGCGAGCTCTTGAGCCCGAACAACCCGGTACACGCGGCCGGGATGCGGATGGAACCGCCGCCATCGCTCGCCCCGGCCGCCGGCACGATCCCGGCGGCCACCGCGGCCGCACTGCCGCCCGACGATCCGCCGGGGGTCACGTCGAGGTCCCACGGATTGCGTGCGGGACCCCACAGGGTGGGTTCGGTGATGGCCTTCGCGCCGAACTCGGGGGTGTTCGTCTTGCCGAAGACGACCAGGCCGGCGTCGAGGAACCGGCGCACGCCGAAGGAGTGTTCGCGGGCGATGTGGGTGGCGAGTGCGCGCGAGCCGCGGGTCGTCGGATACCCGCGGTAGTCCTGCGCGAGGTCCTTGATGAGGAACGGGACGCCGGCGAAAGGCCCGGTGAGGTCACTGCGGACGCGGGCGTCGGCTTCGGCGTCCATGCGGATCACGATGGCGTTGAGCGACGGATTGACAGCGTCTGCACGGGCTCGTGCGAGGTCGAGGAGTTCGGCGGCGGTCACCTCGCCGGCGGCCACGAGACCGGCCAGGGTGGTCGCGTCCGCGGACAGATACTCGCCCATGTGCACGTCCCGACCCTAGTTGTTCGGGGAGCGGGCCGAGCGGACTTGGCGCCGATGGCCCGGCCTGTCCGGCGCCCGGCCCGTCACCGGAGAACCGGACGTCACCGTTGCCCGCGCAAACCGGTAACGGGCCGATCGCGGCTGTGTGACCCGAACAGATGAAGAATTCGCCACATGCGCCGCCTATGTACGAAATGAGCTGTTCAGCGGCGACCGCTGTGACGTGTGCCACTGAAAGATGTCATCACAGGACTCGCTCTCGCCTTTGCCGAGGCGTTATCGTGCCGTTACACTTCAGCTCGACGGGTACCGCTGCCCGGGGGGACCAATACAATCCCCCTACGTACGACTCCGTATGCAAGCCCGCAGCAGTACCCGGTAGGCAAGACCCGCAAGCGGCCGGCTCCGGCCGTGGTGATCCAAAGGAAAACTGACGAATGCTGACACGCGCCCGTAAGCGCCTCGTCGCCGGACTCGTGGCTCTCGTGGCCGTGTCGGGTGCGACGCTGGTCGCAGCTCCGCCGGAGGCCTCCGCGGCCAACGGTTGCAATGTCGAGTACGTCCGCTCGAACGCCATGAACCGGACCGTGCCCGTGTGCATCGTCTCGGCCGGCGGTGGCGGACCCAAGCCGACGCTGTACCTGCTCGACGGACTCCGTGCCCCGAACAACAACAGCGGCTGGCTGATCAACACCGACGTCGCCCGCTACATGGCCGGCAAGGGCACCAACGTCGCCATCCCGTTCGGTGGCGCAGGCAGCTTCTACACCGACTGGCAGACCCCCGATCCCAAGCTGGGTGTCAACAAGTGGGAGACGTTCCTGACCCGCGAACTGCCGCGGTACATGGCTGCGCGTCACGGCAGCGACAGCCGTCGCAACGGCATCGCCGGACTCTCGATGTCGGGCACCTCGGCGCTGAACCTCGCATCGCGCCACCCGAACTTCTACAAGGCGGTCGCGTCCTACAGCGGCTACCCGACGGTCACCATGCCGGGCTTCACCCAGGGCATCATGGCCTCGGTCGCGGAGGTCGGCGGTAACCCGTTCAACATGTGGGGCTTCTACCCCGCGGGCACCTGGTTCCAGAACGACCCGTTCCTGAGCGCGGGCAACCTGGCGGGCAAGAACGTCTACGTCTCGTCCGGTAGCGGTGTCGGCAGCAAGTACGACTCGTCGGTCAACCCGGCCAGCGCCAACTTCGACCCCGTCAAGTTCGCGCAGATGATCCCGCTCGAGGTCGCCGCGTCGACCTCCAGCCAGCTCTACATCGGTCGCCTCGCGCTCGTCCCGGGCGTCAAGCTCACCACCCGGATCACCCCGGACGGTGCGCACTGGTGGGACTACTGGCAGAGCACCTTCAAGGAGTCGTGGGCCAAGACCTTCCGCCCCGCCTTCTTCTGAGTCAGACCCTCTGACAAGGGCCGGTGACCTTCGGGTCACCGGCCCTTGTCGTGCGGACCCCTCCTGCTCCCTGAGGAGCGAGCTTGCGAGCGTCACCCCCTGCTCCCTGAGGAGCGAGCTTCACCCCCTGCTCCCTGAGGAGCGAGCTTGCGAGCCCGACCTCTGCTCCCTGAGGAGCGAGCTTGCGAGCGTCACCCCTTGCTCCCTGAGGAGCGAGCTTGCGAGCGTCACCCCTTGCTCCCTGAGGAGCGAGCTTGCGAGCGTCACGAAGGGTCTTCGCAACCTCGGTCGCCGACCCTTCGTGACGCGCCCTCCGCAAGCTCCGGGCGCTCCTCAGGGAGCGGGGTTGGCCGCGCCCTCCGCAAGCTCCGGGCGCTCCTCAGGGAGCGGGGCTGGCCGCGCCCTCCGCAAGCTCTGGGCGCTCCTCAGGGAGCGGGATTGGCCGCGCCCTCCGCAAGCTCCGGGCGCTCCTCAGGGAGCGGAAGACACTCTGCCGCGCGCAACCCCTGCTGGCCGAGCAGCTCGTGCACGCGTAGCGTGCCCGCGCGTCCGTCGAGGTCACTTGGGTGGGCCGGCCTACGGAGGAGTGTGTCACCGCCCCTTAACCACAAACACAACACCGCGGGCGCATCCGGTGGTACCGGATGCGCCCGCGGTGGTCGTTGCGTCGCTGCCTATTCGGGCGGCGGCTGCTTGCGGAAGGTGCGCGTGGCCGAGTCGTCGGGCGGCGGCGTGTCACCGACCTTGGGGATCTGCTCGGTCGGCCGCTCCCACGGGTTGGCGCTCGCGGGTGCTGCACCGGCCGGCGGTGCGTCGCGATTGATCAGCGTGGTGTCGCGCTCGTCGGCGGGCGGTGTCGTCGGCGCCGGGGTGTCATCGACCCGGTTGTCGTCGCGGCGTCCGCGGAAGAGCAGCAGCGCGGCGGCGATCAACAGGATCACCCCGACGATGCCGAGGATGATCGGCACCCAGAAGCCGCCGACCTTCAGCTGGTCGACGTAGCCGCTGGCCTTGCTCGCCTGGTTGGAGACGGTGTCGTCGGTCCACTTGAAGGTGCCCTTCAGGGCGTCCATCCGGAACTCGCGCACCGCTTCCGGGGTGGCGTCGCTCTGGTCGGGCGACTTGAAGTACTGGTGCTGGTCCTCACGACCGTCGACGATGGTCCCGGTCTCCGGCTCGACCCACACGTGGCGGGTCGCGGCGGCGTACCGGTGCATCGTGATCGGGTCGTTCGCCCGCACTCCGCGCCCGGTGATGCCCCACCAGCGGGCAGGCATCGTCAGCATCGTGCCCAGAGCTGCTTCACCCTGCGCGTTGGGGAGGTTGGAGAGATCGGTCTCCGGGACGTCACACACGAAGTGATACGTGTTGATCCCGTCGATGGTCTCCTCGCCCTCGAACTTCGCCGCGCAGTCCTGGCGGGTGTTGAGGTCGTAGTACGGGTAGTCGCGCTGCTGCACGTCGAAACCGAACTTGTACTGGTATCCGGTGCGGTTGTCGATGGCGACCGACACGTCATTGACGTTGCCGCCCTCGGGGACCGCCTCGAGCTGCAGCGAGCTGACCGCCCCGTTGGGTGCCGAGGTCTTGCGGTTCACCGACACGCGGTCGATGGTCGCGGTCAGCAGACCGTCCTCACAGGTGCGGGTCTCGCCCGCAGCCGCGAAGCTGGGTTCGGTCTCGGTTCCCTCGGCGTCGCGCAGGCGGTCGATGCGCACGGTCTGCGCCGACTGCAGGCTCGCCTGGCGGCTGTCCGACGGTTCGATGATGATCGAGCGTCGCTGCTGGGTGAGATGCGCCTCGAGAGTGCGGGCACGATCCTCGGACACCGAGCAACGGTCGAAGATCACCGCCGGGAAGCGCTCTCCGGTCGAACCGTCCGCCGCCACCGTGGTCGCGTCGGAGGTGATGTCCAGATCGAGCGGAACCACCTTCAACTGCGGCACGAGGTAGAGCGGTATGGCGATGGCCGCCGCGATACACGCAGCGCCGAAGAAGGCCAGCACTGCCGGCACAAAACGTCTCATGTGTGACTCCTGGAATCAGCTGATCGCTCCCACCCTAACTGTCGCGTTTGCCACAGTTGGCCACAGTCGGTCCGACATGCCGGGATCCGCGGCGGGGAGTCAGCCCTGGGCGGCTCGACGATCGCGTTCCGCCTCCTTCAGGATGCCGGCCATGTAGCCGTAGATCTCCTTGTCGGACATGGCCTTCCACCGGGGCGCCAGCAGTTTCGTGTACTTCTCGACGTACAGCAACTGCTTACCCACGAGGACGAGTTCACGCGGGAGCCGTGCGTCGTGGGCCTTGGCGACGGCGGCGAGTTGCCGCCCGAGGTCGGTGTAGGACATCGAACCGAGGTCGGTGGTCGACAGCGGAGTCGTCACCTTCTTGATGTCCTCCGCGCCCTGCGACGTCGAACCCGGCTTGTGGACGGCGCCGAGGAGGAAGATCGCCCGGCCGGCGGACTCGTAGTCCCCGCGGACCACGAGGTCGACGACGAGCTGGCGGAGCATGCGCCGGGTGCGCGGGGTGAAACGCCCGACGATGCCGAAATCGAGGAGGACCAGCTTGCCCGCGTCGTCGACGAGGACGTTCCCGGCGTGCAGGTCCCCATGGAACAACCCGCCGTGGAATGCCGAGTCCAGTAGGGACAGCAGGAGGTTGCGGCACAGCGCGACTCCGTCGTGGCCTGCGGCGCGTACGGCCGCGACGTCGTCGATGCGGATGGCGTGGATTCGTTCCATGGTCAGCACGCGCTGCGTCGTGAAGTCGTCGTAGACGTGCGGCACGCGGACTCGGTCGCCGTACGGGCCCGGCTGCAGGCAGGCGAACCACTCGCGCATGGTGTCGGCCTCGATGCGGAAGTCCAGTTCGGCGTCGAGGCCGGCCGCGAAGTCCTCGACCACGTGCCGCGCGCTGAGCATCCGCCCGTACTCGGAGATCTCGACGAGGCCGGCGAGGCGTTCGAGGATCGCGACGTCGGGCGCCAGGCGGTCGGCGATGCCCGGACGCTGGATCTTGACGACCACCTCCTCGCCGCCGCGCAAGGTCGCGGTGTGCACCTGGGCGATCGACGCCGACGCGATGGGCACCGGATCGAACGTGGCGAAGACTTCCTCGGGCGCTCGGCCCAGTTCGGCGATGAACTGTGCACGCATGAGCGCGGGGTCGGCGGGTTTCACGCGGTCCAGGAGTGATTCGAACTCGGTGGACATCGATTCGGAGAAGACGCCGGGACTCGAGGCGATGAGCTGGCCGAGCTTCACGTAGGTCGGACCCAGGTGTTCGAACGTGGTCCGGATCTCGTGCGCGACGCGGGCGGCGCCGGGTGGGCGACCCCGTAGGGCGTCGCCTGCCGTGTGGAGGACGAAGCGTCCGACGCCCGCAGCCGCGTGAGCGGTGGTCGTCCCGAATCGCGTGAGCTCGGCGATCGGGGACACCGGGTGCAACTGCGTGCGCTGACCGTCGTCGACTGAGCTGTTGATCGTCACCGTCGGTCATTGTAACGATCATCGCCGACGGATCCAGTGGCCTCGCGCCCCGATGGACAGCACCCGCGACGCCGCGACGTGCCGTTATGGCAAGGAAAACGCGCGGGGGGCAGACTGGCGGGCGTCGGACACATGCATCAGCCCGCATCTGTTCGTGTGTCGTCGGTGCGTTGCGCATCGCCCATCTGCCACCCATCGAATGTGTACCCAGGAGTCCGCATGCCCACCACGGTCAACGCCTACATCGCGCCGGCAGCCGATCGCCCGCTCGAACCGACCACCATCGAACGACGCGACCTGGGCCCGCACGACGTGTCGATCGACATCGCGTTCGCCGGGATCTGTCATTCCGACATCCACACCGCCCGCGACGAGTGGGGCGGGACGAAGTTCCCGGTGGTGCCCGGCCACGAGATCGCCGGGACGGTCGCGGCCGTCGGCGACGACGTCACCCGGTACGCGGTCGGTGATCGGGTCGGCGTGGGCTGTTTCGTCGACTCGTGCCGCGAGTGCGAACCGTGCCGACTCGGCGAGGAGCAGTACTGCGAGCGGGGCAACGTGGGCACCTACAACGCCGTCGGCCGCGATGGGACACCCACGCACGGCGGATACAGCACGTCGATCGTCGTCGACGAGAACTACGTCCTGCGGATTCCCGACGGCATCGCACTCGACGAGGCAGCCCCGCTGCTGTGTGCCGGGATAACGCTCTACTCACCGCTGCGGCACTGGGGTGCCGGCCCGGGGAAGAAGGTGGCGATCGTCGGCCTGGGCGGGCTCGGTCACGTCGGGGTGAAGATCGCCCACGCGCTCGGCGCCGAGGTGACGGTGCTGTCGCAGTCGCTGAAGAAGATGGAGGACGGTCTGCGCCTCGGAGCCGACCACTATCACGCGACCGGCGACCCGCAGACCTTCCGTGAACTGCGCAGTTCGTTCGACCTCATCTTGAACACCGTGTCGGCCAACCTGCCGATCGGAAAATACCTCGGCATGCTCGCTCTCGACGGCACGCTGGTAGAACTCGGGCTGCCCGAACATCCGATCGACGTGCCCGCGGGTGCGCTGATCGGAAAGCGGCGCAGCTTCGCCGGCTCGATGATCGGCGGCATCGCACAGACCCAGGAGATGCTCGACTTCTGCGCCGAACACGGCATCGGTGCCGAGATCGAGGTGATCTCCGCGGACCGGATCAACGAGGCCTACGACCGCGTCGTGGCCTCGGATGTGCGCTACCGCTTCGTGATCGACACCTCGACGCTCTAGTACGGCTCGGTGACGGTCGACCGTCTCCGCGCTTGGTCGGTGTCCCGCCGGGTTTGCCCGCTGTGGTGAACGGGAACCCGTCCCTCTGACAGAGGCACCACCGAGCGACACCAACCGGAGGGTCGACGCACACGATGACCGAAGAACTGCCCATGGAGCCGGCCGAGACCGGTAAGCCGGACGCGACGCCGGATGATGCTCGACGCAAGGTCGACGAACTCGAGGAGCGGACTGTCGACGAACCCGACACGGACGAGCAGGTGGACCCCTCCGCCGCCACCGCCCGCGACGACGAGGACAACCCGGACTCCCCTGCGGCGGGGGAGTCCGAGCCGCCGGACTGAGGCCCCGCCTGATCATGACGGCAGAGACGCACATGACCACCGAGAACGACGATCCGCGGCGCGCCGGAGCGCTGCGGATCGTCGCCGAACACGGTCTTCCGGCCGCCCTGATCGAGCGCGGTGAGGACCGCTTCGAGCAGATCGCCGACGAGCTGTCACTGGAGTACCGCGGACACACCGTCACGAGGGACACCACACTGCAGATGACGCCGCGCGGTGATCTGGAGACCGTCTGGGGTACGGATGACTCGGCCGACGAGGTGGTCGTGTTCGTCACCGAGATGCCGCGGCTGTACAAGCCGCGGGACGCCGACGGCAACGATCGCAGCCCACGAAACCTTGTGGTGCTGGCCGAACTCGACCGCGAACGCAACGCCGCCGTCGTCTCGCTCCCAGCTCTCGGACCCGCTCCCCGGCGAGCGCTGCGGACCTTGATCTCCACCATCGCCGAGGCGGTGACCGGTGCGGGGTCCATGCGCGAGTTCGAGGAGCAGCGCGGCATCGTCGTCATCGGCGACGGCGACACCGAATACGTGTGCGCCGAGGGTTATTCGCGTCGTCTGAAGTTGATGGCCGGAATGGTTCGGGGAAATCGGCCGTGGCGGCTGATCCCGACCCTCACCGGCATGACCGCCGCAGCCGCCGCAGCGGCGTCGTTCGGCATCTTCTTCTCCACGATCTGGTCGATGGCCAATGCGCTGAGTGCGTGGCGTCTCGCAGCCATCACCCTGCTGTCGTTGGTGCTCGCCTCGCTGTGGCTCATCGTCAACAATCGCCTGTGGGAACGGGTGACGGTCACCGCGAAACCGCGTGCGCGCCTCTACAACATGGCGACGGTGTGCACCGTCGTGTTCAGCGCGGTGGTGCTGTACGCCGGGCTGTTCCTGGCGACACTGACGGCGGCGCTCATCGTCATCGAGGAGAACTTCCTCGCCTCGCAGCTCGGATATCCGGTGGGGTTGCGCAATTACGTGTACCTGGCATGGCTGGCGACGTCGATGGGGATCTTCGCCGGCGCCCTCGGTTCCAGTGCCGACAGCTACGACGACGTCCTGCGGGCCACCTACGGATACCGGGAGCGACTACGCCGCCAGGCTGCCGAGGACGCCGGTCATCTCGCGGACGGCGAGACGGCCTGAGCCGCACGACATCGGACAGCGACTGGGAGTCGACAAAGGTCGTCCGCGGACATCTTGCTCATTCGTACGGTGGAAAGCTGTTCTGCGACAGCAGTCGAGCGAGGTGTGCCGCGTTGCGGGCGGCGGCATGGGTGGCGGAGTCGACGGGGTCGGGAACCGAGTCGAGATCCTTGTAGTCGCGGCCGCCCATCGCCTCGTCGTTCCAGTAGGTGTTGCCCTGCCCGGGGATCGTGAACCCGATGTCGTTGAGCGCGCCGAAGACATCGGCGATGATCTTGTGGGCGCCGTCCTCGTTGCCGACGACACCGCACATCGCCACCTTGCCCAGCATCCCGGGGCGGCCGGCGTCGTCGGTCTCGGAGATCTCCGCGTCGAGGCGTTCCAGAACACGCTGGGTGACGCTGGACATGTGGCCCAGCCACGTCGGGGTCGCGATCACCAGGATGTCGGCGGCCGCAACCCGTTCGAAGAGCGCGGGCCACTCGTCACCGTCGCCCATGTCTCGTTCGACTCCCGGCCGGATGTCGAAATCCACCGCTCGGACGATGTCCCCGGTCACGCCCTGCTCGGCGAGTGCGTCCAGGATATGTCGGGCGATGAGCTCGCTGCTCGATTCAGCAGGAGAGGGTTTGAGGGTGCAGTTGATGGCGAGTGCTGTGGTCATGCCAGAAGGCGTACCCGCACCGACCCGGTTGCAACCCTGTCATCCCGCGTGGTTCTCGGCGAGCATCGCCAGCCGTTTCAGGCATTCGTTGAGGCGCGGCGACATGACGGTTTCCTGGATGGTCGGCGGAATCCATCTGAGCGGCGGGGTCTCCACGAACTCCTCCATGCCGATGAGGGAACCGTCACCGTCCTTCTCGATCGTCATGCGGATTCGTGCACGACCGAAAGGCCATCCGGCGGCCGACAATTCGAGAAGCCCGGCCTTCGACTCGACGGATTCCGTCTCGTCGTTGAGCAGAGCCGGCCACACCCCCGCCGAGTGATAGATCTTCGATCCGGGTTGCGGCCACGTGTGGTCGACGTTGCGGATGCGGGAGGCCCCGACGACCCACGAGGCGTACAGCCAGCCGTTGGACAGCACCGACCAGACCTGCGCCGGTGTGGCACTCGTATGACGTTCGACTCGGTTCATGCTCCGCTGCTCCGTTCAGTGATTGTTGTCGGTCTTGGTCAGTCGTCGGATGATGTTGCGGTCGAATACTCTTCGCGGGAATCCGCGGAACCCGTCCGAGGCGAGGGCGGCGCGCGCGGCATTGTTGCCACAGGCGCCGTGGACCCCGCCACCGGGGTGCGCTCCCGCCCCCGCCAGGTAGAGGCGATCCACCGGCGTCGACGCACCGCCCAGGTTCGGCGTCGGGCGGAAGATCAACTGCTGGAACAGTTGTGCCGTACCGCCGTTGACCGTCCCATGGACGAGATTGGCGTCGGCGGCCTGCAGGTCGTGTGGGGTCTGGACGTGCCGTCCCACGATGAGGTCGGAGACACCGGGCGCGTGGGCTTCGAGGACGGCGTCCATCCTGCGGGCCAGCAGCTGGGCCGCCTCGTCGTCGGTCACTCCGCGCGGGAGATGGCTGTAGGACCAAGCGCTTTCGGTGCCCGCGGGGGACCGGCCCGGGTCCGCGGTGGTCATCTGGCCGAAGAGCAGGAACGGATGCTCCGGGACACGGCCGGTTTCGATGTCGGCGGTCCCGTAGGCGATGTTGCGCGCGTCGGCGCCGAGGTGGATGGTGCCGGCTCCGCTGAGATTGTTACTGCGCCAAGGGATCTTCTCACGCAGGGCGTAGTTCACCTTGACCACCGGGGTGTCCCAGGCGAAGGCCCTCAGGTCGTCGAGGACGCGCGCGGGCACGACGTCGGCCGACAGCAGCTCGGTGTAGAGCGTGGGCGCTGCCACGTCGGCGAGCACGGCGCGCTTCGCCGGCCATCGGCGGCCGGTGCTGTCCACCACCCCGGTGGCCCGCCCGCCCTGGACGTCAATCCGGGTGACGCGGGTGTCGCAGACGACGGTCACCCCGGCGCTCTCGGCGCGGCGTCGAAGGGCCGCGGGCAGTGCGCTCGCCCCGCCCACGGGTACGGGATACCCGGTGTCCTGGCCGAGCATGGTCAGCAGGTACCCCATCAATCCGCTGCCGGGTGCGTGGAGCGGGATGTCGGCGTGCAGGGAGTTGCCGATGATGAGCAGACCGGATTTCTCGCTGTGGAACAGTTCACGCACCATCTGATCGGCCGGCAGGATGAGGAACCGGGCCAGGCGCAGGGCGTCTGCCGTGCCGAGCGAGCGGAGGAGCGACAACAGCGCGCGGACCGGGGGGAACGGACCGAACAGGGTGTCGAGGATCGCGGGCCGGAGTTGCTGCCACTGCTCGACCAGGTCGAGCCAGGCGCGCCGGTCACGCTCGTCGAAGGTGGCCAGGTGCGCGGCGGTGTCGGCGGCATCGGGGAAGACGACCGGCGCGTTGACGTCGTCGGGCCCAGCGGGGTGGCCGACGGCCAGCGGTGCGCGGCTCCACTCCAGACCGTGATCGGCGAGGTCGAGGTCGGCGAAGACCGGCGACGCCACCGCGAGCGGATAGAAGGCGCTGAACAGGTCGGTGACGTACCCGGGGGTGATCTCGGCGCTCCGGACTGCGCCGCCGACCTCGGGCTGCGCTTCGAGGAGCGTGACATCCCAGCCCGCATCGGCTAGCCGGATCGCGGCGATGAGCCCGTTGTGGCCGGCCCCGACGACCACTGCATCCGACACACTCAACGGTCGACTCCCCTCGTCCGTATCGATCTCACCCGGCCGATGTGCTCCGGGCCGGTACGTCACGCTGTCCGGTGCGCGGGTTACCCGCGGCCCCCGACCGTAAACGCCGACGATGCGCGCGGGAGGTGAACGCGCGGGTCGAGGCGCAGCCGTGCCCGGCGATTCTGAGGGATGTGTAGCGCCGGGGCAAGCGGGTAGTCCGCACGGGTGACGAACTGGTCTGAACTCCGGTCGCTGCGCCTGGACCCGGCGTTTCCGCCCGCGCGACTGTGGCATCCGCAGGTCTCCGATGGCCGGCTTCGTCGGCGCTGCGCCGGGCGGCCGGTGGTGATCACCGGTGCCGGGGCGGGGATGGGCCGGGCACTCGCGCGGCGATTCGATCGTGCGGGTGTCGAGGTGTTCCTGAGCGATGTCGACCTTCCGGCCGCGCAGGAAACGGTGCGGTTGTGCGACGCCGGTGCCCGGGTGCATCTCGACGAGGTCGATGTGTCCGACGCCGATGCGATGACCGCATATGCCGACGCCGTCATCGGTCGGTCCGGCCCGCCGGCCATGGTGTTCAACAATGCCGGGATCACGATGGTGGCGGGCGTTCTCGAGGAGGACGACGATTACGCGCGGCGGATCATGGCCGTGAACCTCGGCGGCGTCGTGAACGGCACCGTGGCCTTCCTCCCGCATCTGCAGGCGGCCGGCGGCGGGTCGATCGTGAACACCTCCAGCGCCTTCGGATTCCTCGGTTGCCCCACGCAGTCCGCGTACTCCGCCTCGAAGTTCGCCGCGCGCGGCTACTCCGAGACCATCCAGCTACAGCTTCGTGCCCAAGGGTCCGACGTCCGGGTGCACAGTGTTCATCCCGGCGTCGTGCACACCGAGATCGCCGCCCGCGCGTTGTACGTGACGCCCGGGGTGCGGGACTTCGTGACGCGGGGGTTCAACCGTCGCCTGCCCGGTACGCGGCCGGATGCCGCGGCAGCGGCGATCCTGCACGGGGTCCTGAGCGGCCGGGACCGCATTCCGGTCGGCCTCGACGCGCGAGCACTCGACGTAGGTGTCCGCGTCCTGGCCGGAGCGGTGCAGCGCCCGATCGCGACGCTGACCGGTCCGGTGTTCCGACGCATGCTGGGCGAGGCCGCGCTTGCCGGTTCGGCGCCGGCCGTCGTCCGGACTTGACAAGGCGAACCGTCGTCGGGCCCGACGACGGTCCGCTGTGTCCCGCTCAGTCGTTGTGCGAGGCCAGGTTCCGGGTGGCCGGACCTTCGAGGACCTCGCCGGTGTGGCTGAATCGCGAACCGTGCAGCGGGCAGTCCCAGGACTGTTCGGCATCGTTCCATCGCAGCACGCCGTAGAGGTGCGTGCACAGCGGCGCGACGGACCGCGTCTGGCCCTGCACGGTGCACACGCCCTCGGGCTTCACGCCGGAACGCCCGACGCTGCCGTCGCCTTCCTCGGGTGCGCCGTCGGTCGGCTTCAGCAGCGACAGGTAACCGGCGGCCATGTATCCCGCGACCTGCGCGTTGGCCGACACCGCCGAGGCCAGCGAGCCGGGGCGGCTGATCTCGGTCGTGCGCCACGGGCGCAGGGTCGTCGACCACGGTGGTTCGGAACCGAGGATGCGTCCCGTCATCGCGAGCGCCGCGGCGACGCCGTTTGTCAGACCCCACTTGGCGAACCCGGTCGCCACCTGCACCGAGTCGACGCCCGGCAGAATCGGTCCGACATAAGGCAATTCGTCGATCGTCGTGTAGTCCTGGGCCGACCAGCGCGCGACCATCTGTGCCGAGGGGAAGTGCTTCTGGGTCCAGCTGATCAGGTCGAGGACATGCTGTCGCTCGGACTTCGTCCGGCCCACCTCGTGTCCGAAGCCGCCGACCATGAGCAGTTCGCGGTCGTAGCCGGGCCGGGAGACCGTCCGCAGTGAGACCGACGGGTTGTCGGAGCCGAGGTACATCTCGCCGGGGATGTCCCCGTCGACGGTGAACGCCGCGGCGTAGGACCGCTGGGGATGGACCCGGGCGAAGTAGCCGCCGCGGTCGAGGAAGGGCTGTCCGGTGGCGATGACCACCGAGTCGGCACGGACGTCACCGGCGTCGGTCGAGAGGACGTTCGGTGAGCCGTGGCGGAGGCCCTGCACACGGACGCCCTCGTAGAAGTGGCCGCCGTGTGCGCGCAGGTCGTCGGCCAGGGCACGGAGCACGACCATCGGGTCGATCTGGGCCTGACCGTCGAGGCGAATGGCGGTGCGGACGTCGAAGGGCAGCTCGGGGCAGTCGACGTGTTCGACGGGCAGGTCATGAGCGCGGCAGGCCTCGAACTCCTTCTCCACCGACTTCGCGCCGGACGCGGTAGCGGCGAAGGTGAGGGCCGCACGTTCGTCGACCTGCAGGCCGCGGTGTTCGAGATAGTGGCGCAACCAGGCCTGTCCCTCGCGGTTGGCCTCGACGTAGTCCTGTACGGCCGAGTGGCCGTGGCGGCTCGCGATCGACGACAGTCGAGTGCCCTGGAGCAGCGAGAGCTTGCCGGTGGTGTGGCCGGTCGCCGCGGCGCCCATGTGCCGGGCTTCGAGGACCGCGACCGACTGGCCCGCGCGGGCCAGCAGCAGGCCGGTCGTCAGACCGGTGATGCCACCTCCGACGATGACCTGGTCGAATCTGTCGACGACGTCGATGGGCATCGTCTCCGGGCGGACATCGGGCAGGTACTCGGGGGCTGCCTCACCTGCGGGGTCGAACCAGAGGGTTTTCATGCTGACCGGTTTTGCCCTTGCCGGAGGTGATCAAACATCGCGGCCGGAGACGATCAAACATCGGAGCCGGCGGGCCGCCGAGCATTTCGGGCGGCGCACTCGCAGGGTAGGGTTTTCGACTGGGAATCGAAAACATGTCCGGGGTGTTGCCCGGAGGGCCTGCGGCACCCCGAGCCGCGGCGAGAGGCGGTTGACATGAGCGGGTTCACTCGCGGACTGACCGGGACCGAGGAAACGGTCCGCGCCGACCTCGTGGTGGTGGGTGCCGGAATCGCCGGACTGACGGCGGCGCTGTGGGCCGCCCACGAGGGGCTCCGGGTCGTCGTGCTCAACAAGGGGCCGGGCTGGGACGTCGCGAATGCGGAGCAACCCACGTCCACGTTCTACGCGCAGGGTGGGGTCGCGGTCGTGATGCCCGGCGCGGAGACGGGAAGCCCGGACAGCGCCGATTCCGTGGACCGCCACCTCGCCGACACGGTCGCCGCCGGCGGCGGTCTCACCGATGCCGCGGCGTCGGGCCTCATCCTCGCCGACGGCTGGGACTCGGTGTCGGCCCTCATCGGCTGGGGTGCCGAATTCGACCGGGACACCGACGGTCTGCTCCTGCGCACCCGTGAGGGCGGCCACACCCGCCGGCGCATCATCCACGCCGGCGGCGACGCGACCGGGGCCGCGATCCAGCGCGCGCTGCACGAGGCCGTCCGGCAGACCGCCGGCGGCGACGCGACCGGGGCCGCGATCCAGCGCGCGCTGCACGAGGCCGTCCGGCAGACCGCCGGCGGAGACGTGCCGCCGATCCGGTTCCTCGACGACACGATCGCCACCGCGATCCACCTCGACGACGGCCGGGCAGTCGGTGTCGCGTGCCTGCGCGACGGCCGTCCCACGTCGGTCCTCGCCCCGACCGTGCTCCTCGCGACCGGCGGGGCGGGGCACCTCTACGCCGCCACCACGAATCCGGCGGGCGCCACCTGCGACGGCATCGCGCTGGCACTGCGCGCCGGGGCGCAGGTGTCCGATCTCGAGTTCATCCAGTTCCACCCGACGATGCTCTACACCGCGGGCGCGCGGGGTCGGCGGACCCTCATCAGCGAGGCGGTGCGCGGCGAGGGCGGACGGCTCATCGACGTCGAGGGCCGGTCGCTCACCGCGGGCGTCCACCCGATGGGCGATCTCGCACCCCGCGACGTGGTGGCCGACGCGGTGCAGACCGCGATCGAGCTCACCGGGCACCCGTGCGTGTATCTCGACATCGCCGACGTCGGCGACTTCGAGGCACGCTTCCCGACGGTGACCGCAGGTGTCCGCGCGGCCGGCCTCGACCCCGCGTCCGGACGGATCCCGGTCGTCCCCGGCGCGCACTATCTGTGCGGCGGGGTCGTGACCGACGAGTCGTCCCGCACCGCGGTCGATGGGTTGCTCGCGGCCGGCGAAGTCGCGCGCACCGGGCTGCACGGCGCCAACCGTCTGGCATCGAACAGCCTGCTGGAAGGCCTGGTGATGGGCCGTCGCGCGGCCGCCGTGGCAGTCGCGCGTCGCGAGATCCCGGTTCCCGAACGCGCCGAACGGAAGGTCGAGCAGCCGGTCCCCGTCCTGGACCGCGAACAGCTCCAGAACATGATGACGCGTCATGTCGCGCTACGACGGTCGGCTGCCGGTCTCGCCGAAGTCGCCGCGACGCTCGCCGCCGCGCCGCGTCGGATGGCCGACTCGGTACGCGACATCGAGGACGCGGCACTCACGCTCACCGCGTCCGCGGTCGTCGCCGCCGCTGCCGCGCGTACCGAATCCCGCGGAGCGCATGTCCGCACGGATTACCCGTTGACCGCGGATGTGGCGGAGTCGCGGGTGTTCCGGATCGTCGACGGCGAATTGCGGGAGGCCCGTCCCGTGAGCCTGCCCGGCTGAGCGGACCGGTCAAGTCGACGCCTCTGGGGTGCTGTCGGAGATAGATTGACCCCGATGACCCAGATCTCCGCAGACGGTTCGGGGCCCCAGGGCGGCCCCGATCGCGACGACCCGGATTCCCGCACCCCTGTTCCCGGGGGCCCGGAACGAATCACCCTCGAGCTCGGACACATCACCCTGCACGCGCTCGCGTGGGGTCCCGCGGCCGGTCCGGTGGCCGTGTGCCTGCACGGATTTCCCGACTCGGCATGGACGTGGCGGCATCTCGGGCCCGAACTCGCCGGCGCCGGGTACCGCGTGGTCGCCCCGTTCACACGCGGTTACGCACCGTCGGAGATACCGAAGGACAACGACTTTCACTTTGCGGCGCTGGCCTACGATGCGCTGGCGGTTCATCGCGCGGTCGGAGCCGGCGCCGATGCCGTCCTGATCGGGCACGACTGGGGCGCGATGACGGCGAACGCGGTGGCGCACCGCGACGACAATCCGTACGCGCGGGTGGTCTCGATGTCGGTCCCGCCGGTTCCGGCGGTCCGGCGCTCGATCGGCGGTGGGGTCGACGGCGTCAAGACGCTCGCGCGTCAGGCGGTGATGAGCTGGTACATCGCGTTCAATCAGCTGCCGTGGTTGCCCGAACAGACTCTCGACCGCCTCATCCCGCTCCTGTGGCGCCGCTGGCGGCTCGATTCGGCGGCGACCCCTGTCCGGCCCGACCACCGACTGGACGTCGACCACGCGCTCGCGGCGCTGCCCACACGTGCCCATCGGGCAGCCGCGCTCGGGTACTACCGCGCACTTCGCCGGCCGCGGACCCATCCTCGGTACGCCGCGTTGCGGAACGACTGGCTGGGCGAATCACGTTCTCCCACATTGTATTTGCATGGTGCAGACGACGGGTGCATGCAGTCGCGTCTTGCGGACGCGGTCCGCGAGGTGTTGCCGGCGGGCAGTGCGGCCGCGGTCGTCGCCGGGGCGGGCCATTTCCTGCACCTCGACCAGCCGGACGAGGTGAACGCGAGGATCCTCGCGTTCCTCGGTTCGGACGCGCGGGGCCAAGAGGGTGGCACCGGACCGGCCCGCTTCGTACACTGACCCGCGGGATCTTCACCACACCGTGGCCACCGGGGGAGGGCCACCGCAGAAGCGCATGCCGGGGGGCTTGCCACCGGGCGGCAGGAAGCCGACGGGTACGAGAAGACGACCGTGCGCGCCACACGGGTGTGGTCGCGCGAAGATCTCGCGGCGATGCAAGGCATGAAGGGGAGTCCGTATGAACGGCGAAGGCTGTTGGTCGACGGTGGTGTGCCGGCCGACCGAACGCGCGGCGCTGGGGCTGTCGGGTGACTCCGATTGGTTGCTGCAATGCCGTCTGGCGATCGGCCATCGGGGCAATCACGCCACCGACGCGAGTACTCACCCACGGCACGACCGCCGGCTGTGGCTCGAATGGAACGACTTCGACGACCGCGCGCAGTCGCTCATCGAACGCAATCCGTGCCCGGTCCCGTCCCCAGAGGGCGCCGGATGCGTGTTCTTCGCCGGGCACGGCGGCCCGCACTTCTATGCGCGCAGCAACGGCCACGCACCGTCGGTGATGACCGGCGCGAGCGCTTCCAACCCGCAGACCGTCGCGCCTGATCACGCCGTCGACCCTTTGCGTCAGCCGCCGCAGATGGGTTCGTCACGGATGGGTTCGCACCGCCTGCCCGACTCGCACCCGGCTGCCCTGCCGACGCAACCCCCGGCGGCCGAGCCCGAACCGGGTGAGTACCGCGGCGGACGCCGGTCGACCAATGCCGAGCCGCTGGCCGCCGAGGACTACCACGGCCGACGCCACCGGACCGACGGCTACGACGTCGCCTACCCGCCGGCGCCGGACCCCGGCAGATCGTTCGACGGACAGGCAGGCAGCGGCCAGGCCGGCCCGTCCGTCCGTGTCCCGAATTCGGAGACGACGGGCATCGCGCCGCGGAACGTCCCGGCCGTGCCCGACCCCACCGCTCCGGGATTCGACGCGGCGCGTGTTGCCGCCATCGGGGACGCGCTCGACGAGGTCGCCGCCGCCCTGGCCAAACTGGCCGCAGCACTCCGCTCGTAGGGGCATCCGAAACACCACGACACCGCTGGTTCTCAAAACACCGCTTTCTGAGGAGCGCCCGGAGCTTGCGGAGGCGCGGCCAACCCACCGCTCCCTGAGCCTCAGGGGGCGAAGGGTGACGCTCGCAAGCTCGCTCCTCAGAGAGCAGAGGGTAACGCGCGCACGTTTCCTTTTCCGCCGGCGTATACGGTAGGGGGGTACCGTTTCGCGTTCGGCGGTGGTATACCTGGTCGGGCATACCCTTGAGGGGTATCCGGACGGGAGAGATCATGGACGAGCACCAGCACGGCTACATCGGCCGGAAGGACGACTATCTGCGCCGACTCAAGCGCATCGAAGGTCAGGCGCGCGGTTTGCAACGGATGGTGGAGGAAGACACCTACTGCATCGACATCCTGACGCAGGTGTCTGCGATGACCAAGGCGCTGCAAGCGGTCAGCCTCGGCCTCCTCGAAGAGCACATGGCGCACTGCGTCGTGCATGCCGCGCAGGAGAGCGACGAGGCCGGCAAGGCCAAGGTCGACGAGGCCATGGCCGCGATCACCCGCCTGGTCAAGTCCTGACCGTCCTTCCTGATCCAACCCCGTTGACTTCGACGATCCGAGGAGTATCCGCATGAGCACCACCAGCACCTACACCGTCACCGGCATGACCTGCGGCCACTGTGCCGCGTCCGTTCGCGAGGAGATCGAGGCGCTGCCGGGCGTGACCAGTGTCGAGGTCACCGTCGACGACGGCTCGGTGCGGGTCGCGGCCGACCGTGAACTCGGTCGAGACGAGGTCGCGGCCGCCGTCACCGAAGCCGGCTACGCACTGGTCTGACCATGAGATGCGTTGCCACCGGGCCCCTCGCCTACGTCGTCGCGCTGATCGCGGTCTTCGTGATCGCGTTCGGCGTCGGGCGTGCGTGGGGCCCCGACGTGGAGCCGGTGACTCACGACGCACCGTCACACGGCGTCGTCACCGGCGAACCGACATCCGACCCGCATGAAGGTGGTCACCCATGACCGCGAGCACCGGACAACTGGTCGACCTCGACATCTCCGGCATGACCTGCGCGTCCTGCGCCAACCGTATCGAGCGCAAGCTCAACAAGATCGACGGTGTGACCGCGTCGGTGAACTACGCGACCGAACGTGCCCACGTCGAGGTACCTGCGGGTCTGGCGCCCGGCGACCTCGTCGAGGTGGTCCGCGCGGCCGGCTACGACGCGTCGCCGATCCTGACCGATTCGTCGGCGTACGCTCCGGAACACCCGGGAGCGGGGTCCGGCGATCCCGAATTGGACGGTCTCCGGCAGCGCCTGATCGTCTCCGCGATCCTCTCGGTGCCGGTGATCGCGCTCGCGATGATCCCGGCGCTGCAGTTCACGTACTGGCAGTGGTTGTCCCTGACGCTCGCCGCGCCGGTCGTCGTGTGGGGGGCCTACCCGTTCCACCGCGCAGCGTGGATCAACCTGCGCCACGGCGCCACGACGATGGACACCCTCGTGTCCGTCGGCACCCTCGCGGCGTTCGGATGGTCGCTGTACGCGCTGTTCCTCGGCACCGCGGGCACGCCCGGGCTCACCCACGGATTCGACCTGCTGCCCCAGCGGACCGACGGATCGTCGCACATCTACCTCGAGGCCGCGGCCGGAGTCACGACCTTCCTGCTGGCCGGCCGCTATTTCGAGAAGCGCGCCAAGCGGCGGGCCGGTGACGCACTCGCCGCGCTGATGGACCTCGGGGCCAAGGACGTCGTCGTCCGACGGTCCGACGGCGCCGAGTCCCGAATCCCCATCGCGCAGCTGGCGGTCGGCGACGAGTTCGTGGTCCGGCCCGGTGAGAAGATCGCCACCGACGGAGTCGTCGTCGACGGTGCGTCGGCGGTCGACGCGTCGATGGTCTCCGGTGAGTCGGTGCCGGTCGAGGTCACCTCCGGCGACTCGGTGGTCGGCGCGACCGTCAACACCAGCGGTCTGCTCGTCGTGCGTGCGACCGCTGTCGGTTCCGACACCGCGCTCGCCCAGATGGCCCGCATGGTGACGGCGGCGCAAGAGGGCAAGGCCGACGTCCAGCGACTGGCCGACCGGATCTCGTCGGTGTTCGTCCCGATCGTGATCGCGATCTCGCTTGCGACCCTGGGCTTCTGGCTCGGCGTGGCGTCCACGACCGACTTCGCCGGTGGCGATGTGACCTTCGCGTTCACCGCCGCCGTCGCGGTCCTCATCATCGCGTGCCCGTGCGCGCTCGGACTCGCCACTCCGACGGCCCTGATGGTCGGTACCGGGCGAGGGGCACAGCTGGGCATCCTGCTGAAGGGCCCGGAGGTGTTGGAATCGACGCGACGCGTCGACACGATCGTGCTGGACAAGACCGGCACCGTGACGACGGGTGAGATGTCGCTGTCCGGGATCACCGTGGCCGACGGCTATGCGCGCGAACAGGTCCTGGGCTGGGCGGCATCGGTGGAGTCGGGATCGGAACACCCGATCGCGGCGGCCATCGTCGACGCGGGACGCGGCCACATCGACTCCCGCGTCCGTGATTTCGTGTCCACGCAGGGCGCCGGTGTCGCCGGGATCGTCGGCGACCGGTTCGTGACAGTGGTGTCGCCGAACACGATCGACGCGCCCCTGCCACCGCCGCTCGACGATGCGGTGGTCGTCGCGGAATCCGACGGCGCAACCGCGGTCGTCGTCCTGATCGCCGAGGATTCCTCCGAAGAGCCTGCCCGACAACCTGTTCCCGTCGCGGTTCTCGTGGTGGCGGACCAGGTCAAACCCTCGTCGGCCGCGGCGATCTCCGAGTTCCGGCGACTGGGTCTGACTCCGATGCTGCTGACCGGCGACAACGAGGGCGCCGCCCGGGCCGTGGCCTCGAGTGTCGGAATCGACGACGTCACCGCCGGGGTCAGTCCGAAGCGGAAGCTCGAGGTCATCGCCGAACTGCAGGAGCAGGGCCACGTGGTGGCGATGGTCGGGGACGGGATCAACGACGCCGCGGCGCTCGCGCAGGCGGATCTCGGCCTCGCGATGGGTACCGGCACCGACGTCGCGATGGCCGCCAGCGATCTGACGATCGTGAGCGGTGACCTGCGCGCGGTGGCCGATGCCATTGCTCTGGCGCGTCGAACCCTCGGCACCATCAAGGGAAACCTGTTCTGGGCCTTCGGGTACAACGTCGCGGCCATTCCTCTCGCCGCCGCGGGGATGCTGAATCCCATGATCGCCGGCGCGGCCATGGCGCTCTCGTCGGTGTTCGTCGTCGGCAACAGCCTGCGACTCCGCGGGTTCACGCCGCGGCGCTGAGTGGAAACCGCCCTCGCCGGCGACGCCGACGACTCTTCGTCGTCTGTGGTCCGCCGGCGGGCGGTTTTCGACCGGGTGCCCGACCGTCAGGCGCTGGTGGCGACCCGTGCCGCCGCGTGCCGCCCGGCGCGCCGGCCGAAGTAGGAGCCCTCGCCCAATTGCGTTCCGCTGCAGTATCCCTTGCAGTCCTGCGCGATGTTGGTGGCACTGGCCCCGGCGGCGTAGAGCCCGCGGATGACGGTGCCCGACTCGTCGAGCACCTCACCGTCGAGTGACGTCGCCATACCGCCCATGGTGAACCCGGCGTACATGGCCTTGCCGAGGGACAGGTCGTAGGCCGCCCACGGTCCGGCGTCCTGGGGCTCGAGGAACTCGGGTGCCTTGTGGAAGTCGGGGTCTTCCTTCTTCGCGGCGTTCTCGTTGTAGCGGGCCATGGTCGCCTGCAGCTTGCCCTCGGGGATTCCGAGGTCCCGCTCCATCTCCTCGATGGTCTCCCAGCCGTCGATCAACGGGACCAGGTAGTTCTGCTTCTCGTTCATGTGCGACTCGTTGACGATGAGATAAGCCACCGAATCAGGTTGCTCGAGAACGAATCCCGATGTCCGCGCATGGTAGGAGTCCTCTGTGACGAACCGCTCGCCGAATTTGTTCACGATGACGCCCATGACCATGCTGGCGGGCGGGTAGATCGGCGCGGTGATGAACGCCTTGTCCATGTATTTCAGTGCGGCGCCGACCGATCGGCCCATGCGCAGGCCGAGACCGTCGTCGTAGGTGTTGCCGAGCACGAACGGCTTCTCGGCGAGATGCGGGGTGTGTTCGGCGACCATGTCGGGGTTCATCACGAAACCGCCGGCCGCGATGATCACCGAGTCCGCGCGGATGACGCCCTCGGCGTCGGGCGTCTTCCACGTCACGCCGACGACCGCACCCTGCTCGTCGACGACCAACTGGCGGGCGCCGGTCTCATACCGGACCTCGGCACCCAGCTCATCGAGGCGGGTGACGAGCAGATCGATGACCAGCTTCGCGCCCCCGGTCTCCCCGGGGACCGGGACCTTGTGTCCGCGCGGTGCGGGGACGGCCTGGTTCTTGAACGGCCAGACCTTCTCGTTGCCGGTGAACATCAGTCCCTCGGTGCCGGGCTGGATCACGGCCTTCTCCGGATAGAAGCTGCGCTCGAAGGTGAAGCCGAGTCCTTCGAGCCAGTTGAAGTGATCGACGCTGTCGACGCAGTAGGCGTGGATCTTGTCGGCCTCGGGTTCGATAGACACGGCGGTGAGGTACTTCTCCATCTCTTCGACGGAGTCGTCCTGGCCCGTGGCCTGCTGTACCGCGGTCCCGCCACCGAGGTAGAAGAACCCACCGGAGAGCGAGGTGGTGCCGCCGGGCGCGGCGGCGCGCTCGAGCAACAGCACACGCGCGCCGTTGGCAGCGGCCTCGGCGGCGGCGCATCCGCCGGCGATGCCGAATCCGATCACGACGACGTCGACCTCGTCGGAGAACTCGCTCACCGAATCGACTGCGACGGTCTCGGGGATCTCGGTGCTGGTAGCCATGCCGCTCAGATTAGCGGACAAACTAGAACCTGTTCTAGTCTTGGTAACGATTCGTCGACGGGGTGCCGTCGGTGGTCACCGCCCGGTCTCGGACCATCAGACGCACGGCATATTCACAGGGTTCTCCGGTACCAAGGGATATGGCCTCCATCACGACGCGTCACGCATCCTCGCCGGCTCCTGCGCTGGCGGGCGTGGTCGCAGTCGGCGCGGCTCTCGCCGCGGGCGAACTGGCCGCCGTCCCGATCTCGCCCGACTCCTCCCCGTACTTCGCGGTCGGATCGTCGGTCGTCGACCATTCGCCCGAGGCCGTACGCAAGTGGGCCATCGAGACGTTCGGCGTCAACGACAAGCTCGCACTGTTCATCGGGATGGGCATCATCATCGCGGTACTCGCGGCGGCATGCGGATACCTCGAACGACGACGACCTCCGCTCGGCTCGGTGATCATTGGAGCCTTCGGGGTGGTCGGGATGCTGGCCGCACTCAACCGTCCCGATGCCGGTTGGACGCACGCACTGCCGTCGATCATCGCCGGCGTCGTCGGGATCGTCGTGCTGCGCGTCCTCATCGCGCAGCTGCGTCCCAAGGGGGCGGAGTCCCCCGAGGCGGATCCCGACGCCGCGGGCGACGAGCCCACATCGGCTGTGCGGTCGGGTTTCTCGCGCCGCTTCGTGCTCACCGCCGGCGGTATCGCGGCCGCCGCGGTGGTCGTCGGTGTCGTGGCCCGGCGAGTGCTCGCCGACACTGCGGGCGTCGTCGCCGACCGTGCCCGAGTGCTGTTGCCGCGTGCGGCGAGCCAGGCGCCGCCGATCCCGGCCGGTGCGCAGCTCGAGCTCTCGGGTGCAACCCCGTTCATGACCAGCAACGCCGACTTCTACCGCATCGACACCGCGTTGCAGGTTCCGACGCTCACGACCGACGAGTGGCGACTGCGAATCCACGGTGACGTCGACCGTGAGGTGACCCTGTCCTGGGATGACCTGCTCGCCATGCCGATGACCGAGCGGATCATCACGCTCGCCTGCGTGTCGAACGAGGTCGGCGGCGATCTCGTCGGCAACGCCAAGTGGCTGGGGGTGCCGATGCGCGAGGTCCTCGACCTCGCCGGGGTGAGGCCCGGGGCGGACATGCTGCTGTCCACGAGCGTGGACGGATGGACTTGCGGCACTCCGATTTCGACGGTCACCGACGGGCGCGACGCGCTTCTCGCCGTCGGGATGAACGGCTCGCCGCTTCCCCTCGAGCACGGATACCCGGTCCGGCAGGTGGTGCCGGGACTGTACGGGTACGTCTCGGCGACCAAATGGGTCATCGACTGGGAGATCACGCGGTTCTCCGAGGCCAAGGCCTACTGGACGACCCGCGGGTGGTCAGCGCTCGGCCCGATCAAGATGGCGTCGCGCTTCGACCGTCCGGCCGATGGCACCGAGCATCCGGCCGGGGAGGTCGTCGTGGCCGGCACCGCATGGGCCCAGCACACGGGCGTCGAGCGCGTCGAGGTGCGCGTCGACCAGGGGCCATGGCAACCCGCGGAGTTGACGACGGAGTACAGCATCGACACGTGGCGGCAATGGCGGTTCGCCTGGCAGGCGACCAAGGGCAACCACACCCTCGAGTGCCGGGCGATCGACAAGCAGGGCAAGCCGCAGATCGAGCGCTATCAGGCACCGGCACCCGACGGCGCGAGCGGACTCGACGACCGCACCTACACCATCGTCTGAGGCGGTACGGAGCCCGAGGCCGGAAAGACTCAGCAGGCCGGCGGGACGACACCTGTACAGACATGTGTCCAGAAATGGCGAAAACCGCAGCGTCAAGGGTGGAGTGAGGTATCTGACTCACCTGAGCTGTCGCTGAGAGCGCATGTTATGTTCATCGCACCTTTATGTGAGCCGGGTGACAGCCATCCTGTCCCATCCGAGCACCTCGTGACCTGCGTCAGGTCGTCCGCTGCGCCCACACATGGCGGAGCTGCACGATGTGGAGGCAGGTCACCTCGTTGACAAAGACGCGCCGAGTCCTGGCGCGCCGAACCGCGGCGCTGCTCGATGGCGCCGGATCAGACAGGTGAGATAGATGACAGTGGGTGTCGTGCGCGAGACGGCCGAGGGGGAGCGTCGTGTGGCGCTGGTCCCGAAGGTCGTCGCCGCGCTGGTGGGCAAGGGTGTGCCCGTCGTGGTGGAGTCGGGAGCCGGTCTCGGCGCTCTGATCCCCGACGAGGCGTACACCGAGGCCGGTGCGACGATCGGCGATCCATATGGGTCCGAGGTGGTCCTGAGGGTGTCGCCGCCGTCGGATTCGGAGATCGCGAAGCTGCGGAGCGGGCAGAAGCTGATCGGCTTTCTCGCGCCGCGTAACGCCGACAATCAGATCGCCACGTTGCGGGAAGCGGGCGTGGAGGCCTACGCGGTGGAGGCCATTCCGCGTATCTCGCGTGCGCAGGTGATGGATGCGTTGAGTTCGCAGGCGAACGTCGCGGGTTACAAGTCGGTTGTGGTGGCGGCGGATGTGTCGACGCGGTTTTTCCCGATGTTGACCACGGCGGCCGGCACGGTGAAGCCGGCGACGGTGCTGGTGCTGGGTGTGGGTGTGGCCGGGTTGCAGGCGCTGGCCACGGCCAAGCGTCTGGGTGCGCGGACCACCGGCTATGACGTGCGTCCCGAGGTTGCTGAGCAGGTCCGTTCGGTCGGCGCGCAGTGGCTGGATCTGGGTATCGACGCCGCCGGTGAGGGCGGGTACGCCCGTGAGCTCACCGACGATGAGCGCGCGCAGCAGCAGCAGGCCCTCGAAGACGCGATCAAGGGGTTCGACGTGGTGATCACCACCGCGCTGGTGCCGGGTCGTCCGGCTCCGCGTCTGGTGACCGCGGCCGCGGTCGAGGGTATGAAGCCGGGCAGCGTCGTCGTCGACCTCGCCGGTGAGACCGGCGGTAACTGCGAGCTGACCGAGCCGGGTCAGACCGTCGTCAAACACGACGTCACCATCGCCGCACCGCTGAACCTGCCGGCCACGATGCCCGAGCACGCCAGCGAGCTGTACTCGAAGAACCTGCTGGCCCTGATTGAGCTGATGCTCGACGACAACGGCTCCATCACACCGGATTTCGACGACGAGGTCGTCGCGGCGGCGTGTGTCACCCGTACCGAGCAGGAGGTGTCTGCCTGATGTATGCCGGTCTACTCGCGAATCTCGCGATCCTGGTGCTCGCCGGGTTCGTCGGCTTCGCCGTCATCTCCAAGGTTCCCAACACCTTGCACACTCCGTTGATGTCGGGCACCAACGCCATTCACGGCATCGTCGTGCTCGGTGCGCTGGTCGTGTTGGGCAAGTTGCCCGCCGACGCTGGGTGGGGTGTGCGCATCATCGCGTTCGTCGCGCTGGTGTTCGGCACGCTCAATGTCATCGGCGGGTTCGCGGTCACCGACCGGATGCTGGGCATGTTCAAGGGTAAGAAAGAGGTGGCCAAGTGAACGGCTCCCCAGAGACTTCGGTGTCACAGCTGGTACTCGCGGCGGGTGCGCACATCCCGAGTGAGGGCGTCGGCTACCTGGTGACCGCGCTCTACATCGTGTCGTTCTCCCTGTTCATCTACGGGCTGATGGGTCTGACCGGGCCGAAGACCGCGGTGCGTGGCAACTGGATCGCCGCGGTCGGCATGGGTCTGGCGGTCGCCGCCACCCTGCTCTACGTGTGGAACGAGGGGGCGGTCGGTTCCGACGGTCACTCCACCGAGGGCGTGCCCACGATCAACTGGGTGCTCATCGCCGTCGGTCTGATTCTCGGTGTGGCGCTGGGTATCCCGCCCGCACTCAAGACCAAGATGACGGCCATGCCGCAGCTGGTGGCGCTGTTCAACGGCGTCGGCGGCGGTACCGTCGCGCTCATCGCGTGGGCCGAGTTCATCGAGACCTCCGGGTTCTCGTCGTTCCACAACGTCGAACCGGCCTCGCCGCTGGTGATTGGTTCGCTGATCGCCGCGATCATCGGGTCGGTCTCGTTCTGGGGATCGCTGGTGGCCTTCGCCAAGCTGCAGGAGATCATGCCCAAGGGGTTGGAGAAGACCTTCGTCTCCAACGCGAAGCTGTTTCAGGCCGCCAACATCGTGTTGCTGATCGTGGCGCTGGGGCTGGCGATCTACCTCGGTGTCGACGCCTCCAACGGTGGCGGCGCGAGTGTCTGGTGGATGGTCGGGGTCCTGGTCGCCGCGGGCGTGATGGGTCTGTTCGTGGTGTTCCCCATCGGTGGTGCGGACATGCCGGTCGTCATCTCGCTGCTCAATGCGATGACCGGTCTGTCGGCTGCGGCCGCGGGTATCGCGCTGGACAACACGGCGCTGATCGTGGCCGGGATGATCGTCGGCGCGTCGGGTTCGATCCTGACCAACCTCATGGCCAAGGCGATGAACCGGTCGATCCCCGCGATCGTGTTCGGTTCGTTCGGTGGTGGCGATGCTGCTGCCGCGGGCGGTCCGGGTGCGGCCGGCGGCACCGTCAAGGCGACCTCGGCTGCCGACGCCGCGATCCAGATGGCATATGCCAACCAGGTCATCGTCGTCCCCGGTTACGGTCTGGCCGTGGCGCAGGCCCAGCATGCGGTCAAGGAGATGGCGAAGCTGTTGGAGGCCAAGGGTGTCGAGGTCAAGTACGCGATCCACCCGGTCGCCGGTCGCATGCCCGGTCACATGAACGTGCTGCTGGCCGAGGCCGACGTCGAGTACGACTCGATGAAGGAGATGGACGACATCAACGGCGAGTTCAGCCGGACCGACGT
Organism: Gordonia sp. SCSIO 19800; assembly: GCF_018132775.1. Lineage (NCBI taxonomy): Bacteria > Bacillati > Actinomycetota > Actinomycetes > Mycobacteriales > Gordoniaceae > Gordonia > Gordonia sp. SCSIO 19800. The sequence goes on from NZ_JAGRQM010000034.1 coordinate 35,939, forward strand.
CGCCATCGTCATCGGCGCCAACGACGTCACCAACCCCGCGGCGCGCAATGATCCGAGTAGCCCGATCCACGGCATGCCGATCCTCAACGTCGACGAGGCGCGATCGACCATCGTGCTCAAGCGGTCGATGAGTTCGGGTTACGCCGGTATCGAGAACCCGCTGTTCTTCGCCGACGGCACCAGCATGCTCTTCGGCGACGCCAAGAAGAGCGTCGACAGCGTCATCGAGGAACTCAAGGCGCTCTAGCGTTTTCACGTTTCTCCCGAGGCCCCGGCAACCGTTCTGGTTGCGGGGGCCTCGCCGTTTCCCCGGCGCTGTTGCGCAGCCCGGGCACACCATCGAGCAGGAATCGAGAAGCCGGCGGCTGCGCCATCACCGTACTGTCGGTGCATCGCCCGATCTCAACGGAGGAAACCATGTCTCTGTCACTTCGGTCCCTGTCGCTCTGGTACCAGCGAAGGACCAACGAGCGCACCGTCGCCCGCATCCGCAAGAAGTCCGGATCGATGTGGGGCATGGAGATGCTGATCCTGAGGACGACGGGTCGGCGGTCGGCCTCGTGCGTGAGACGCCGCTGAGTTGGTTCGCCGACGGCGACGACTGGTTGATCGTCGCGTCGGGCGGCGGCAAGCGGTATCCGGACTGGTTCGCCAACCTGACCGCCCATCCCGATGGCGTGTCGGTCGAGCGGCACGGGGAGGCCCCGGTGCCGGTGACGCCGGTCGTCCTCGACGCTGCTGAGCGGGAGATCGCGTGGAATACGGTGGTCGAGGCGCAGCCGCGATACGCGAAGTATCAAAAGAAGTCGTCGCGGGAGTATCCGCTCGTCCGACTTGTCGCCGGTCGGTGACATTCGTGGTCCGAGACGGGGGCCGGGTGGGAGCTGGGGTGCGACAGCCGCGGCGGGGTTGATGGAGTAACCCCGGAGTGTTCCGCGGAACACTCTCGACCTCGGGTTGAGGCCCGAGCGTCGAGGGACGGGGAATTGTCGGTGCCGCCCGATATGTTGGTTCTGTTCCTGTCGGTCGGTTCGGGGGGTTGCGGTGGGGGTCAGTGCTTTTCGTTCCGGTGGAGATGCGTCGTCGATGTTCGATGGTGCGGATCCGGCGTCGCTGTCGGATGAGGTGCTCGAGGGTCGGGTGTTGGGGTATGCCGCTCAGATCACGGCTCTGACAGCGGACTTCCTTGACCTGGTGGCGGAACTGGATGGGCGGGAGTCGTGGCGGGGGCCGGGGATTCATTCGCTGGCGCACTGGTTGTCGTGGAAGGCCGGCATTGCACCGCGAACGGCGCATGAGCAGTTGAGGGTCGCCAAGGCGATGCGAGAATTGCCGGTGATCCGCACGGCGTTTCGCGAAGGTCGACTGACGTATTCGAAGGTCCGCGCCCTGACACGGGTCGCTACGCCTGAACGTGAGCAGGAGTTGGTGAATCTGGCGTTGTCGGCGACGGCGAGTCAGTTGGATCGGGCGGTGCGGGCGATGGGGCAGATCGATCGTGACCGTGGCGTCGAGGAGGATAGCCGGCCACCGGTGGAGTCGACGGGCTGGTGGAAGTGGAACGGTGACGGGTCGTTGTCGGTGTCGCTGACGTTGAGTCCGTTGGATGGTGCGCGGTTCCTGGCGGGGACGGTGCGGGCGGAGTATGAACGCACCCGGACCTGCGATGATCCGGATCTACCTACGGTGGAGAGTGTTCCGCGGAACACTGAATCCGCTTCAGAGTCGGAGGATTCGGAGGTGGTTCCGTCTCGGCGTCGGGATCTGTGGCGGCAGGTGCCGTCGAATGTGGCGCCGGCGGTGGTGGCGATGGCCGACATGGTGCATGACGGGATTTCGATGCCCGATCTTGCGCCGGGTGCGGAGATCCTGATTCATGCCGGTGAGGGGGTGGAGTCGGCTCATCTCGATGATGGTCCGGCCCTGTCGGAGGCTGAGGTGGCCGAAGCTCGGTGCGGTGCGTCGACTCGGGAGGTGGTGAGCCGCAGAATTGCTGGCCAGCCCGGCAAGCTGGCGTTGTTGGGGGTGGGTCGTCGGAAGCGTGCGCCGAACAAAGCCCTGATCAGGGCGTTGTTCGTGCGGGATCGGTGTTGTCAGGTGCCGGGGTGTGGGCGGACGCGTCATCTGCATGCCCATCATGTGGTGTTCTGGTCGGCGGGTGGGCGGACCGATCCGGACAATCTGATCTTGTTGTGTGGGTCGTGTCACCGCTCGCTGCATCGGGGCGAGTTTGCGATCACCGCACATGGGTTGCAGCGGTTCACGTTTCATCGCCCGGACGGCACTGAGATGGAGGTGGCGCCACCTACGTCGAAACCGTCGGGGTGGCAACCAAACCCTGCCATAGGTATCGACGCGACTGTGCCGATCGGTGGGGGCCGGATGGATTTGGGTTACACCACCGAGGTGCTCTACGCCGTCTGGGAGTGGAAGGAAAGCAGGTCTTCTCGCGTCGACCCCGCGATGTCGGCGGCGTAGTCGTCGATCGTCGAGCTTGTCAAGATGTCTGTGTAAGAACGTGACTCCTGGGTTTCGTGTGGTTGCTGGTTGGGTCTAGTTGAGGTGGGGTTCGATGCGGTCGGGGTAGGCCAGGGCTAGTTGCCCGAGGGCCT
>NZ_JAGRQM010000035.1:0-34681 GCF_018132775.1 Gordonia sp. SCSIO 19800
CACGCGCCGGTGACCAGCACGAACTCTTCGACCCCCACGACGGCCGCCAGGCCGCAGATACTGAGGTGCGAGGAGCGATAGCGACGAGCCACGAAGGGCCTGGTAAGGCACCTTGCGAGCCCCTTCGTGGCTCGCTTCGCTCGCACCTCAGGGAGCACAAGTAGGCTCGCTTCGCTCGTACCTCAGGGAGCAAGAAAAGCGCGTCCCCCACCCCGCTCCCTGAGGAGCGCCCGGAGCTTGCGGAGGGCGCGACCAATCCCCGCTCCCTGAGGAGCGCCCGGAGCTTGCGGAGGGCGCGTCACGAAGGGTCACGCCGGCCGCTCGTTGCGCGCCGCCCGTTCGACGATGGTGGCGATGCGTTTGGTCTTGGTCTCCGGCCGCTTCGCCAGGGCGAGCTGCGACAGCCCGAACTTGCGCGCGCTCGGCGGGAACGCGTCCCAGTTGGCCCGGGCGACCGGGTCGGCGTCGAGGGCGGCGGCGAGTTCGGGAGATTCGATGAGCGCCTCGGCGTCGTCGAACAGCGTCCACAGCCCGCGGGCCTGAGCGTCGTCGATGACGGCCTGCCCGGCGGGCTGAATGCGGCCGGCGGCTGCGAGGTCGGCGACGCGCGCCTTGTTCGACGCCGACCATCCGCTGTTGCGACCGCGCCGGGTGAACCACATGCCGCGGCGGTCGGTGTCGATCACACGGGTGTGACCGTCGATCCACCCCCAGCACAGCGCTTCGCGCACGCACTCGTCGTAGTCGAGCGGTTCCCGGCCCGAACCCTTGCGCCAGAACACAAGCCACACCCCCGGCGAGGTCTCGTGGTTGTCGCGCAACCACTCTCGCCAGGCCTCGACGGTGTCGAGGCTGAGCTTCGGCGCGTCCGGGTCGGCCATGTGTTCACCCTAATGACCTCGGCCTTCTCTCGGTACAGTTGAGCCGTGAACGAGATCGTCGACTTCGCCGAGAGCTACTGGTGGCTGATCTTCCCGGTCGGCGCGGTCGTCGGCGGGTGGGCCGGTTCGATCGGCAAGTACAACGAGAAGCGACGCAAGGACAAGATCGAGCTCGCCCGGATCAAGGCGAACGCCCAGACCGAACAGCTGAAGCTCACGTCGACCTCGGCCGACCAGTTGCGCCGGGTCCGTAAGCAGCACGACGCGCTCAACGAGAAGTGGTTCGCCTACGAACTCGATCTCGCAACACTGATCGAGTTCCCGCTGATGACCGACATGCGCGAACCGTTGACGCTCGCCTTCCACCGGGCCCGGGTCCGCGCGGATGATCTACGGCCCGAATCGGATTCCGCCGCCGTCGGCACGGCCGAGACCTCCATGTCGCCAGCCGACTTCGCCGAGTACCGCGATGCGGTCGGCGACTACGCCGCCGCCTTCGACGCCGCCGAGCGAGAGGCGCGGCGTCGCAAGCAGACCGGGTTCTCCCTCATCGAACGCGAGGCGCTCGATCGGGCGCGCAAACTCATCAACGTCGCCGCCGACACCGGCGCCACGCCGGCCGAGAGGCAGGCCGCCTACAAGAAGGTCCGTGCCGAGCTCGACGGCATCATCGACGTTCCCCGGGTGGCGGCCGCACATCTCGAACAGCAGATCGCCGGCGCGCTGGAGCGCGGCTCGGACTGAACGTTCCGGGTCGATCAGAGGTCCGGGATCGGAAGATCCAGGTTGGGCGCGATGATTCCGCCGTCGACCTCGAGGATCTTGCCGGTGACGTACGCACCGGCGGGCGACGCCAGGTAGAGCGCCGCCGCGGCGATGTCCTCCGGATCACCGAGGCGGTGCAACGGCGTGGAGGTCTCGACCTCGGTGCGCATCCCTTCGTCGCCGGCGACGATCTCCAACGCCGAGGTCAGGATGGCACCCGGCGCGATGCCGTTGACCCTGATCTTCGGGTTCAGATCCATCGCCGCGATGCGGGTGTAGTGCGCGAGAGCGGCTTTCGCGGTGCCGTAGGCGGCATAGGCGCGTCCGGGCACGCGGCCGACAGCGGAGGTGATGTTGATGATCGACCCCTGGCCCGTGGTCGCGAGGATCTGCTTGGCGCCGGCGACGACCAGCGCGTGCGCGTTGCCGACGTTGAAGTCGAAGGCGTCCCGGAGGTGTTTGGGACTGGTGTCGAACAGCGGCCGCGGCATGGCACCGCCGACGTTGTTGACCACGGTGTCGAGGCGGCCGAACTCGTCGACGGCGGTCTGGGCGAGTGCCGCCGCGGCGTCGGGATCGGCGAGGTCGACGGCGACGGCGTGCGCCCGTCGGCCGGCCGCACGGATCCGGTCGGCGACCTGCGCGAGGTCGGACTCACTGCGGGCCGCGATCACCACGTCGCCGCCAGCCTCGGCGAAGGCGACCGCGATCGCCGCCCCGAGTCCCCGGCTCGCGCCGGTCACGATGGCCACCTGGTCGTCTATCCGGAATCTGTCGAGAATCACCCGTCGACCATGCCACGGCGAGGAACAAAACGAGAACGTGTTCTAGAAATCGGCCGAAACCGGCAGGTCACCCGGGCTCAGTAGTCGCGGTTCGTGGTCACCACGGACAGGAGTTCCTCATCCGCGACGAATCGGCGCAGGTTTTCGGCGACCCACGGCGCGAGCTCGCGCGTCAGCCCCGATGCCGGGTTGGCGACGTGCGGGGTGATGATCACGTTCGGAAGCGACCAGAGCGGATGGTCGTCGGCGGGCGGTTCCGGATCGGTCACGTCGAGCGCCGCCCCCGCGATCTGCCCGTCGACCAGCGCGCGGTGCAGCGCCTCCTCGTCGACGAGGGGCCCGCGCGCGACGTTCACCACCCACGCGTGTGCGGGTAGTGCGGCGAGGCTCTCGGCGTTGATCATGTGCCGCGTCTCCGGCGTCGACGGCGCGGCCAGCACGACGTGGTCGAACGTCCCCCACAGCTGATCCAACTCAGTCGACCGCCGGACCTCGTGCGCGCCGGGCACCTCGCGCCCGGACCGGTTCACCGCGACGACGCGAGCGCCACATGCCCGAAGACGCGGAGCGAGGGAGGCGCCGATCCCGCCGGCTCCGACGATGGCGACCGTGGAACCGTGCAGCGACCGGACCGCGGTGTCGATCCGCTCCTTGTCCCAGTGGCGCAGGACGGCGGTGTTGATCTGCCGGAGCCCGGCGAGGAGCAGAGCCAGTGCGTGTTCGGCGACGTTCTCGGCATAGAAGCCGGACGCATTGGTCCAGATCCGACGGTCGTCGAGTACGTCGGCGGCGACGAAATCCTCGATCCCCGCGGTCTTGAGGGCCACCCATTCGACGGCGTCCGGCAGTTCCGGGAACTCCCCGGGCGGCCCGATCCACACCAGCACCCGGGCGTCGTCGAGACCGACGATCCGGCCGCCCGCACCTTCGATCGCGGCGACCAGATGCTCGTCGCGGACGGGTTCGACGGCCACCGCCACCGGCGTCATCGGGCCACCGATCGAGCCGCGGTGGTCGCGAGTTCGTCGGCGATCTCGTTGAAGTGATCGCCGGCATGCCCCTTGACCCAGCGCCACTCCACCTGATGTCGCTTCTCCTCCTCGACCAGACGACGCCAGAGATCCGCGTTCTTGACCGGCTTGCGATCCTTGGTCTTCCAGCCGTTCGCCTGCCAACCGTTGACCCACTTCATGATGCCGTTGCGCACGTAGGTCGAATCGGTGTAGATGATGACGGTCGACGGCCTGGTCAGTGCCGCCAGGCCTTCGATGGCGGCCGTGAGCTCCATCTTGTTGTTCGTCGTATCCGGCTCCGACCCGGAGATCCGCTTCTCGGTGCCCTTGTATCGAAGCACCGCGCCCCAGCCACCCGGGCCCGGGTTGCCCAGGCAGGCACCGTCGGTCGAGATCTCGACGACGGCCGAGCCGGCCGCCGGATCTGCGGAGGAGCCGTCGGTTGCCTGTTTCGCGGAAGCTGTCACGCAGGGAAGCCTACGGCAGCCGCGACCCCCGATCGCAGGCTCACGGCTAGGGTGGAGTCATGGTTGTGTGGGACCCGACACGCTATCTGCAGTTCGCCGACGTCCGTGCGCGTCCGTTTCTCGACCTCATCGCACAGATCCCGACCAACCCGCTGTCGGTGATCGACCTGGGTTGCGGACCGGGTCATCTCACCAAGCACCTTCGGGCACGCTGGCCGTCGGCGGAGATCCTGGGCATCGACGATTCGGCGGAGATGGTCGATCGCGCGATCCGCGACAACACCGATCCGCATGCCAACTACGACGCCGCCGACGTCTCGCAGTGGATGCCTCACCGGCCGGTCGACCTGATGATCTCCAACGCGATGTTTCAGTGGGTACCCGACCACCTCGACGTCATCGACCGACTGCTCGGCCACCTCACCGACGGAGGCGCGTTCGCGCTGCAGGTGCCCAACAACACGGACTCCCCCACCCACTCTGTCCTCGCCGATCTCGCCGCGACCGAGCCGTATCTGGGAGCTTTCGGCGACCTGCGGGCACTGCCCCGACTCGACGCCGAGATGTACCTCGAGTTCTTCGCCGACCGCGGTTACCACGCCGACGCCTGGGAAACGACCTACTTCCACGTGCTCGACGGCCAGGACCCGGTGTTCGACTGGATGTCCGGCACCGGCGCCCGCCCGTACATGCAGGCGCTGTCCGACGAACTCCGGGGACAATTCGTCGCCGATCTCAAGCAACGCCTCGCCGAGGCCTATCCCCGACGCGAATGGGGCACGGTCCTGCCCTTCCGCCGTACGTTCGCGGTGGCCACCCGCCGCTGATCCGCTGGGCGCCGCGATTCAGATCCCAGAGAAGCAACTCCCCCACTGCTCCCTTCAGTGTCAGGCTTGTGGAGCCGGAGGATGGCTCGCAAGCTCGCTCCTCCCGGGTCACGCACCGGCTTCGGTTCGGCATCGACGCTTCTCCCAGCTGACACTTCTGCAACACTGACACCACCTGTCATCTCCCAGGGGGTACATCCATGCCTCGACGCAGCCGGATTCGTCTGCGCCCGGTCCGCCGCGTGCTCGCAGCCGTCGCGATCGCCGCCCTCACGGGCGGCCTGCTCGCCGCTTTGTCCGCACCCGCCGAAGCCGCGGTCTGCAACGCCACCGGCATCACCGGGGGCGATGTCGGCAGCACCGGCAGTTCGGGGTCCAGCGAGCTCGGCTGGGGCAGTCTCGACTTCGGCAGCTATCGGGCGGGTGGGAAGAAGCCGCAGGGCCCGCTCCCGAAGCTCACCGGCGCCAGCAAGGCCATCTCCTGGGTGACCGGTCCCCGAAGTCCCGCCCGCACCGACACCCATTTCGGCATCACCGCGACCGACGTCGGCGTGCCGTGGGACAACGGCTCCGGTCAGATCCTGATGGCCTTCGGTGACACCTGGGGCAGATGCGCGGGACAGATGGCCTGGAAGCACAACACGATGCTGCGCAGCGACGCGACTTCCGACCTCGCCAAGGGAATCCGATTCCCGAACGCCGTACCCGGATCGGTCCGGTCGGGCGCCTCGGTGACACCGGCCCACCCGACGTGGGCGCAACCCATGTTCAACGCGATCGGGGTGCGCAACATCGAGGTCGGGCGGATTCCCACCGGCGGGATCTCGATCAACGGCACGCAGTTCGTCAGTTTCATGTCGATCCACCGGTGGCTTGGCCCGGGCCGCTGGAGCACCAACTATTCGGGAATTGCCGTGTCGCACAACAACGGTCAGACCTGGACCGTCGACAACAACACCCTTCGCTGGAATGCCGACCTGACGATCCCGGGCGTCCCCCAGGTGACGCGTGGCCACAACCGGTTCCAGATGGGCGCCTTCCTCCGGAGTGGCGAGTACATCTATCAGTACGGCACTCCGAACGGGCGTTTCGGCTCTGCTCACGTGGCCCGTTTCCGCCCCGCCGACATCCTGGACCTCGACCGGTACCAGTACTTTCGCGGCGGCACGGGCTGGTCGTCGAATCCGGCTGAGGCCACGCCGATCGTCGCCGGCCCGGTCAGCGAGATGTCCGTGGCGTACAACGCATTCCTCGGCCGGTTCATCATGCTGACCGAGCGGTCGGGGACGATCGTGATGCGCACGTCGCCGTCACCCGTGGGTCCGTGGAGCGGCGAGCGGGTGCTCGTCTCGCACAAGCAGTCCAGCGGTCTGTACACGCCCTACATCCACCCTCGATCGTCGGGCAAGGACCTCTACTTCGCCGTCTCCCGGTGGGACGACTATAACGTGATGCTGATTCGGACCGACCTGTCGAAGGTACGTTCGTGAGCCGGCGCATCGTGCTGATCCGCGCGGTGAACGTCGGCGGCGCGAAACTACCCATGGCCGAATTACGTAATATGGCAGCCGATCTCGGGGCAACGGAAATCTCTACCTACATCGCGTCGGGGAACTTGATCTGTTCGCCGCCCGCCGACCCCGAGCGGTTCGACCGCGCGCTCGAGACCGCGCTGCAGGATCGCTACGGCTGGTTCCGGGAGGTCATCAGCCGGTCGCCCGAACAGGTCCGGGCCGCGCTCGAGGCGCATCCGTTCGACGTCGTCGACGACAAATACTCCTACGTCTACTTCCTGACCGGCGAACCGGTGCGCGACAAGGTGGCCGCGTTCGAACGCAAGGACTTCGGCGACGATGTGGTCCGCGTCCTCGGGTCCGACCTGCACATCCGCTACGCCGACGGGGCCGGACGATCGACTCTGACCGCACCGGTCATCGCGCGCGGCCTGGGTGTACAGGGCACCGGCCGCAACCTGCGGACCGTGCGTACACTGCTGGAACTCGCCGGCCCCTGAGTGTCGCTCGGTGGCCGGGCTCCCGGCACGGGCGTAGCGTCGGAGAAGTCTTCAGGACGAACCAAGCGAACCGCGAACGAGACATTCGCGTCGAGAGGAGTCCGCACATGAGTCAACCGGTCCCGCCGCCCCCACCTCCGCCCGAGCCCGTGCCGGCGCCCGAGCCCATCCCGGAGCCGCCACCGGAGCCGCCGATTCCCGTTCCCACCCCACCGCCGGCTCCCGACCCACAGCCAGCTCCCCCGCAGCCGGACCCGCCGCCACGGCCGACGGTGATCTGATCGTCAGCCGCGCGACAGCACTCGGGCGACGCGGTCCAGGTCGGCGAGCTGTTCCTCGCGGGGGGCCTCCCACAGCTTCTTCGGCAGCTTCTCGAGGTCCTTGATCCCGGCTTCGGCTCGGTCGAGGGTTTCGGTCGCCTCCTCGCCACCGAGGTCCACCGATGCGATGAGCCGGTCGTCGAGTTCGAAGACCGCGTCGTCGAGGCGGTTGCGTGCCGCGACGAGTTCGTCGTCGTGCGGGATCGCCGGGTTGGCATGCACGTCGGCGATCGCGTATCGAATGCGCCGATGCAGCAGTGCTTCCCGGGTGTTGTCGGTGGCCCAGCTCTCCGGCGCCCGACCCGGTCGGCCGGGAATCAGGTCGGTGGATCGGGCGAAGGTGCGCACCCGTTTGTCCGAGTCGTACGCGAACCAGGCGGCGCCGCCGAGGATGAACAGGGCAACCACCACGGTGGCCACGATGATGATGACCGCGATCATGTGGTCAGCCTACTCAGGACGACTGCACTCCCTTGGGCGCCTTTCCCGACATGAAACCGAACAGGTATCCGGCGACGCGTCGCATCTGGATCTCGTCGGCACCTTCGGTGATCCGGTAGCGCCGATGGTGCCGGTAGATGTGCTCGAACGGCTCGTGCCGCGAGTATCCGCGTCCGCCGAACACCTGCATCGCCTGGTCGGCGGCATCGCAGCACAACCGGTTCGCCTGGTAGTTGCACATGGAGACCTCGGCCGACGCGGCAAACGGCCCGTAGGCGTCCATCTTCCAGGCGGTTTCGCGGATCAGCGCCCGGATCATCGCGCACCGGGTGTGCAGTTCGACGAGCGGGAACTGGATCGCCTGGTTCGTCGACAGCTTCTTGCCGAACGGCGCGCGCTCGTTGGCGTAGGCCACCGCACGGTCGACGCAGTACTGGGCGGCACCGAGACTGGACGCCGCCTGCCGGATGCGGTTCTCGTTGAATAAATGCTGCACGACCTGCAGGCCGGCTCCCTCCGCCCCGAACACCGCGGAGTTCGGCACCCGGACGTCCCGCAGCGTGATGTGCGCGTGGTCGGTGGGCATGTTGAACGTCCAGAGATATTCCTCCACGGCGAACCCGGGATCCTGCGGGTCGACGAGGAATGCCGTGATCCCGCGGGCCTCGCCCGGTTCGCCGCTGGTGCGCGCGAAGATGATGTCGCGGTGGGCGGCGTGGATACCGGTGTTCCACGTCTTCTCGCCGTTGATGATCCAGTCGTCGCCGTCGCGGACGGCGGTCGTCTCCATCCACGTGGCGTCGGAGCCGTGGTCGGGTTCGGTGATCCCGAAGGCGAAGAACTTCGTACCCGCGGCCAGGCCCTCCACCCATTCCTCCCGCTGCTCGGGGGTGCCGTACTCGAGCATGAGGAGCAGCCCGATGTTGTTGCCGACGATGGCGTGCTCGTTCTGCAGATCGCAGTGCAGCCCCAGACCTTTCGACGCCAGGTGCTCGCGGATGATCGCCATCGCCAGGTTCGATCCGTCCCGACCACCGAACTCGGACGGGAAGGGGTAGCGAAAGTGGCCGGCCGCATCCGCGCGTCGTCTCGCCTCTCCCAGAAGAGCTTCCCACTCCTTGTTCGGCAAACCGCCACGCTCCCAGTCTGTTCGGGAGTCCTCGCGCCGATGGTCGAAGAAGCGGATGTTGTCGTCGGTCTGCTCGAGGGGAATGATCTCCGCCTCGATGAAGGCATCGAGTTCGGCAAGATAGTCGGTCAGCGACTCGGGCAGTGCGAAGTCCACGATGAACCCCTCTCGGTTGGGATCGGATGTCCGGCGGTCACGGGTGAGGGACCGCGAAGTACTTGGGGTTGGCGACCAGGAGTCGCGCCCGTACGTCGGCGACAACGGCGTCACGGACCTTCGGGTCGGTGCCGTCGAGTTCGCCGGAACGCAGGGCCTCGCACAGCGCGTGCTGATCAGCGACGCCGAGCGCGCTCAGCCGTTGCGCGCTCGCTTCGGCGTCCCGTGCGCCGGTGAGCATCTGTCGACGCACGACGTCGACGACATTGCCGGCCACTCTCGTATGGAAACGCACCTGCGGCGACACGTCTGCCTGTACCGCGTCGGAACGCAGGAATTCGGTGAGCGCCTCGAGTAGTTCGACTGCAGTCGGCGAACCGTAGAGATCGTTGTCCGGTTCCTCGGCCGGTGCCTCGGCCAGCGGATCGGGTACCGGTCCCGGCGACACGAGACCCAGGTCGAGCAGTGCGTCGAATTCCTGCTCGGCACTTCGGCGTCCGATCGCGGCCAGTTCGACGGATCGTTCGACGCCATCGAGGTGCCGGGCGGCCTGCACCGCGCAGATCAGTCCCCACTTGACGGTGGCGTAGAGCTCCCACCAGCGCAGGGCTTGTTCGGTGGGACGCCAGCCCGCCTCGCGCGCATAGGCGTCGAGGAGCGAGGTCCGGTCACCCATCCCGGCCACGGGCGTCGACCCTCCGAAACGCCACGCCTTGGCACATAGCCAACCGAGGTCCTCGACGGGATCGCCGAGGTGCACCAGTTCCCAATCCAGAACCGCCGCAACTCCTTCGGCGTCGACGAGCAGATTGCCCAGCCGGAAGTCGCCGTGCACGAGCGTGTGCCGTGGTGACGGTTCGGGCCGGTTGTCCGTGAGCCACTGGGTGGCCAGCACCAGGCCGGCCGGCATCGCATCGAACTCGCGTGGGAACAGGTCCCGCAAACCGTCAACCGGATCGCCGAGATCACCGAGACCGGGCGTCTGTGCGACGTCTATCCGGTGGATACGTGCGAGGATCTCGCCGCACTGATCGACGAATCCGGCGCGCGCACCCTCGTAGGCATCGTCTCGCAGAATTCGCCGCGGGATGGATTCTCCGTCGATGAAATTCACTGCCAGATAGGGGAATCCCAGCGCGTTGTCGTCCTCGTCGAATCCGGCGTCGAGGATCTCCGGCACCGGCACCCCGGCGTCGGCGGCGGCACGCAGGACCTGCGCCTCGGCCCGCAGTCCGCCGTCGTCGGTTGCAGCGGGAACCGCGCGGATGATGATCGGCTCGACCTGCCCGGTTCCGTCGACGAGGGTGGCCGCGTACGTCGCCCTGCTCGCGCCCGCCGGCAGGAGTCTCGCGCCCTCGACCGAGAGCGTGCCGCCACGCTTGTCGCCGAGCCGGGACGCGATCTTCGCGGCGACACCGTCCGCTTCCGGTACTCCCACGCCCGATCCGTCCCTTCGCACCGTCGCCCGGCGGATGTAACCGCCACCACAGCGAAGCTAGCACGGGATCTGAATCCGGCCTCAGAAATCCGGGCCCGGAGTCTCAGGACTGCGGTGCCTGGAACTCCGGTTGGTCGATGATCCGCACCCACGATCCGTCGGCCTGCCGCGCCACCACCTGCGCGCGGGCGCCTGCACCATCACGGGGTGGAGTCGACGTGAGTGCGAGATCGTCCCCGAACACCAGGGTCGGCAACGGCGGTTCCGGCGCGAAGGTCGGCCGGTGCGCCAAGACCGATGCCCAGAGATCCCGGATCGCGGCCCGTCCGCGCGCGACCTCACCGCGCCGGCCCCGGGGCCGCACCGTCGATCTCGCCTCGCTACGCGACCGATCGCTCATCTGCCTGCCCCGCGGCGCGGGTATCCGAAGCGTGTTCGACGCGGCGGCCTCGGTCGCCGGAGGAGCCATCCGACCCGCGATCGAGGCCTCGTCGCCGGACGCCATCATCGAGTTGGTCTGCAGCGGAATGGGAGTCGGCATTCTCAGCGAGTCGATCGCCGCGGCCGACGACCGCGTGGTCGCGGTGCCGATCCGGGATGTCGATGCCACCGCACAGCTGGGATTGCTCTGGAGGTCGAGAACCTCCGCTGCCGCAGCACGGTTCGTCGAGATTGCCCGAGACGCGTTCGCGGTTGGTGACTGATGAACTCGAACTCGACTGATGGACTTCGATCGAAGTCCATCAGTCGAGTTGACGTTCGTCGGTCGGGTGAATCGGCCCGGGATCGGCGGGAGCCGAGGCCTCCAGCGACGGGGCGACCACGCTCGTGGGATCGGTGGGCTTGCCCGCGATGAGGTCGCCGATGCTCAGACCCCAACGGCCCCAACGGTCGTCGAAGCTCTTCGCGCGGGCCCGCGCTTTCTCCGTCTTCGCCGGTGCGTACCGCCGGCGCGCCCACGCCGAGTGTGGCCGGGCCAGCCGGATGGCACCGGCCCAGGCGAACACCGGGATGAAGACGCCGACGATGGCGGTGGAGAACTTGCCCTTGAGCACGCACAGGATCGCGCAGGCGACATTGATCGGCACGGTGGCCACCAGCGCGACGGGACCGATCTCCACGTCCGCGTCGTCGAGCGGGTTGAACCCGAGGACCGCCATGCCCAGCGCGGCGACTGTCAGCGCCACCACCTGAACCGAGAGTTGGCCCTCCGGTGACCAATACACGTCCTGAAGGCGCAGGATCAGTGCGAACTCGTCGAGCACCAGTGAGGCGCCGACACCGATCAGCACCGCACTGATCTCCGCACCGGGCGACGCCCCGTTGACAGCCACCGAGAGGAAGGCGCCGACGATCGTCAGGATCAGACCGGGCACCATGTGGTGCACGTGCACGCCGTCTGAGACGTTGTTGCGGAAGGGGCCCTTGCCCGCCCGGATGAGTCGGGTGATCACCCGCGTGACGATGAACGTGATGACGAACGACGCGAACAGCAGGAACAGCGGCAGTCGCTGGTGCGTGAGCTCGTCGAGGAAGTTCACCGGGTCACCGTCGGCGTCAGCCGGGGACGATACCGGTGCGGCGCTGCTCGATGATCAGGCAGCGGTCCTCGACGTACAGCAGACCCGCATCCTCGGCGATCGCCCGCGCCTCCGCCGAGATGATCCCGAGCTGCAGCCAGAGCGCGGTCGCGCCGGCGGCGACGGCCGCCCGGGCGACGTCGGCGCACTCGGGTCCCGGGCGGAACACGTCGACGAGGCCGACCTGTTCCGGGATGTCGGCCAGGGTGCGGTACACCTTCTCCCCGACGATCTCGTCGGCCGCGGGATTCACCGGGATGATCCGCCAGCCACGGTTCTTCATGTACGCCGGCACCTCGTTGGCGGCCTTCGACGGATTGGCGCTGGCACCGACCACGGTGATCGCGTTGTAGGTGGACAGGATCTGCTCGACGACATCGTCGGTGTTGCTCGGGGCGGTCATCCCACGAGTGTAGGTGGGTGCGGGCGAGTCATCGGAGAACTCCGTGCACGACGATCGCGCTCATCTGATCGGCCCACCCGGCCTCGAAGTCGCGATTGTCGAGCAGCAGCGCATGCAGCATCGCCGCGCCGCCGACGACCTCGATGAGCCGATCCGGATCGACATCGGGATGCACCTCGCCGCGATCGACCGCGATCACCAACCGGTCGCGCAATGCGCCGAACACCTCCGCGAACCCGGCGTGCACACGCGCCGCCAGCTCGGGTTCGGCAGCCATGTCCGAGATGAGACCGGGCAACGCCGCGCGGGTCACGGGACTGGCGAACAGGTCACGCGCCGCCGCGACCATGATGCGGATATCGGCGGCGACCTCACCGCTGGACGGTGGCAGCCGCATCATCCGGGAGAACGCGACGTCATGCACCAGCTCTGCCTTACCCGTCCAGCGACGGTAGAGCGCGGTCTTCGTGGTGCCCGCGCGTTCGGCGATCGCGGCCATGGTGAGCTTGCGGTATCCGACATCGACGAGCAGTTCGGCGGCGGCGTCGAGCACCGCGGAGTCGATCCGCAGGTCGCGCGGTCGGCCCGAGACCGACTCCCCCGTCCCAGCACTCATCACTCGCCGACTTCCCTTCGAAAATTTTCGCCAAGTCGCTGCGGGCCGCCCGACCGTTCTGCTGTCATAACGCTACTCACCGTAGCGAATCTCTCGCTGCCGAACACAGGGGGTGCCATGGCCACCGAGCCCGCCGTCGAGCAGGTCGACCATCTGCAACGTTCGAGCCGGGACAACACCTCTGTCCCGGACACGCTCGCGCGCTGGCTCACCGAGCAGGACGACACTCCCGACGACACCCCCGCCGTCACGGTCGCGGCGGGCGGCGACAGCAACGGCATGTCGTCGGAGACGATCCCCGTCTCGGTGTCGTGGCCCGGCGAGCCCACCCGGCACTGGGTGATGCGGATGGCGCCGTCGACCACCGACGTCCCCGTGTTCCGTTCCTACCGAATGGATCACCAGTACGAGACGATGCGTCTGATCGCCCGGCTCAGCGACGTCCCGGTCCCGGCAGTGCACCACCTCGAGCCGACCGGCTCGCTGCTGGGAGCCCCGTTCTTTCTCATGGACCGGTGCGAGGGCGAAGTCCCACCCGATGTCATGCCGTACACGTTCGGCGACAACTGGTTCGGGGACGCCGCCGAGTACGATCGCCGGCGGGCCCAGGAGTCCGCGGTCGGCGTGATCGCCGCCCTGCACTCGATCCCCGACGCGGCCCGGCAGTTCGACTTCCTCTCCGACGACCTACCCGCCGGTGACACTCCCCTCGCTCGTCTGCTCGCCTGGTTGCGGGACTGGTACGACTTCTCGGTCGAGGGGATCGGGCGCTCACCTCTCGTCGAGCGGGCGCTCGCCTGGCTCGCCGACAACTTCCCCGACGGTGCCGCGAACGCCGAACCGGTGCTGTCCTGGGGAGATTCGCGCATCGGGAACATGATGTTCGTCGACTTCACCCCGACGGCAGTACTCGACTGGGAGATGGCGCGCACCGGCCCCCGCGAACTGGACATCGCCTGGGTGATCTTCGCACACCGGGTCTTCCAAGAGCTCGCGACGATGGCCGGCCTTCCCGGATTGCCGGACCTGCTCCGCGAGAACGACGTCCGCGACACCTACCGCGAGCTCACCGGAGACGAGTTGGGCGACCTGCGCTGGTTCTACGTCCATGCCGCGGTCCAGTGGTGCTGTGTCTTCATGCGGACCGGCGCCCGCCGCGTGCACTTCGGCGAACTCGAACGTCCCGACGACGTCGACGGCACCCTGTTCTACCACCGACCACTACTCGAACGACTCCTCGAGGAGGACTGACCACATGAGCCGACGCGGCCTGGGGCCGATGGACGAGTATCCCATTCACCAACTGCCACAGCCGATCGCCTGGCCGGGCAACAGCGATCGCAACTTCTACGACCGCGCGTACCTCAACGCCCACGACCGCAGCGGCACCATCTTCCTCATCACCGGCATCGGTTACTACCCCAACCTGGGTGTGAAGGACGCGTTCGTGCTGATCCGGCGGCGGAACCCGGACGGCACCGACACCCAGACCGCGGTGCACCTCAGCGACGCGATCGACGACAACCGGCTCGAGCAGCGCGTCGGCAACTATCGGCTGAGCATCGAGAACCCGCTGCGCGCGCTGCACCTGACGCTGGACGAGACCGAGGGCATCGCCCTGGATCTCCACTGGGAGGGCCTGTTCGACGCACTGCTCGAACAGCCGCACGTGATGCGCCAGGGCGCGAAGGTCACCCTCGACGCGCAGCGGTTCGCGCAGGTCGGCAGCTGGCGGGGATCGATCACCGTCGACGGTGAGGACATCGTCGTCGAGCCGTCGACCTGGATCGGCACCCGCGACCGTTCGTGGGGAATCCGGCCGGTCGGCGAGCCCGAGCCGGCGGGGCGACCGGCGGATCCACCGTTCGAGGGCATGTGGTGGCTGTACGTCCCGATGGCCTTCGACGACTTCCAGCTCGTCCTCATCATCCAGGAGGACCCCGACGGTTACCGCACACTCAACGACTGCTCGCGCGTGTGGAAAGACGGCCGCGTCGAACAACTGGGCTGGCCGAACGTCTCGGTCCATTACGCACCGGGCACCCGGGTGCCCACCGGGGCAACGATTTCCACGACCGGTGCGGGGGGTTCATCCGTGACGCTGGAGGTGGAGTCACTGCTGCCCGTGCCCATCCACGTGGGCGGCGGTTACGGCGGTGACCCCGACTGGACCCACGGCGTCTGGCGCGGAACGGACTTCACCGAACGACGCACCTACGACATGACGAGTGCCGGGATCGTCGGCCGTATGCCGTTCGGCGTGATCGATCATGTCGGACGCGCCGAATGCCGGGAGTCCGACGGCACCACCCGCACCGGCTGGGGACTCTTCGAGCACGGGGCGCTCGGCCGGCACGATCCGTCCGGGTTCGCCGACTGGCTCAGTGTCGCACCGGAGTGAGGAGCGACTAGTTCGACGCGCGTAGCCGATACCCCATGCCGCGCACCGTCTCCAATCGGTGAGAACCGATCTTGTTCCGCAGGGCGCGCACGTAGACGTCGACCACATTCGATGCCGGGTCGAAGTCGTAACCCCAGACGTGGCCGAGGATCTGTTCGCGCGACAGCACCTGATCGGGGTGACGCAGGAACACCTCCAGTAGTGCGAACTCGCGCGCGGTGAGGTCGAACGTCTCCGCACCCACTCGGGCGCGCCTGGACTTCAGATCCAACCGAAGATCCCCGGCGGACAACAGGTTCTCCGACGCGACGGCCGAGTCGTCGACGAGTCGTAGCCGGATGCGGGCGAGCAGTTCGGCGAATTGGAAGGGCTTGGTCATGTAGTCGTTGGCACCGCCCTCGAGGCCGTTGACCGTGTCGCTCACGCTGTCCCGGGCGGTGAGAACGACGACCGGCGTCGAGATCCCCTCGCCGCGCATCGAATACAGCACGTCGAAACCGTCCATTGCCGGAAGTCCGATGTCGAGGACCACCATGTCGAAAGCACCGCTGCGCACGGCTTCGAGCGCGGACAAGCCGTCGGACACGTGCTCGGTGCTGTAACCCGCCGCCCGCAATCCGTTGCCGATGAACGACGCGATCCGCGCATCGTCCTCGGCGATCAGAACCCGGCTCATCGCCGCTCTCCTTCTCCTGATACCGACGACGCTGTATCGACGTAGGTGGTCATGTCGGGGGCCGGGACATCGATGCCGAACGTTGCACCGTGGCCGGGAACACTGCGTACCCAAGCGATTCCGTGGTGGGCGTCGGCGATGGCCCGCACGATCGCGAGGCCCAGGCCGGCCCCGGACGAGTGTTGCGGCGACGACGCCGACCGCCCGCGCTGAAAGCGCTCGAAGATCCGCGCCGCGTCCTGCTGCTCGACGCCCGGGCCGTCGTCGGTGATCCAGATGGACAGATGCCGCTGCTCTCCGACGCCGGCGAAGCGTGAACCCAGCTGGATGACGGATCCCTCGCGGGTGTGCCGGACCGCATTGGACGCGTACTGCAGCATCGCCTGGGTGATCCGCTCGTGATCGACGGTGCACGGCCCCTCGGCGACCTCCATGAGCAACCACTGCCGATCACCGAGCGGTTGCACCTTGGACTCGATGTCGAGCATCAACTGCGCCGCGTCGGTCGGCCTGGCCACCACGAAGTCGGGTTGCTCGGACTTCGCCAGCATGAGCAGATCGGCGACGATGCGTCCCATCCGTACCAGCTCGCTGTCCACGAGATCGAGGGTCTTACGCCGTTCTGCCGGATCGTCGGGCAACAACTCGAGATGACCGCGCACCACCGTGATCGGCGTCCGTAGCTCGTGCCCGGCGTCGTCGACGAACTGCCGCTGCGTCGTGTACGCGTCCTCGATCCGGTCCAGCATCGCGTTGAAGGTCTGGGCCAGCGCGGCCACGTCATCACGGCCGATGACCGGCACGCGCGCGGTGAGGTCGTTCTCGCTGATCTCCGCGGCGACCATCCGCACGCTCCGGACCGGAGCCAGGATCCGTCCCGCGACGAGATAGGCCACACCGGTGGTGACGATCATCCCGCCCAACCCGACCATCGCGAGGACTCGCATCGTGCGGTCCACCAGTTCCCGCCCCGGGTCGGTGTAGATGCCCACGATGAACGTCCCCGGTTGCGCCGCCTCGGACGCCGGATCGGCCGACCCACCACCGGCCGGCTCCAGATCGACCTTGCCCCAACGAATTTCTCCATGAGCGGTCATCAGCACCCCGGCCGCCCCGCTCTGGGCGCGCAGTTCGTCGAGCACACGGCGTCCTTCGCCCGGCTCCGGCCAGGCATTACCCGGCAGTTCGAGGATCTCGGTGTCGCCGACGACGCCGGCCATGACCTCCCCCTCGCCGGCCGATTGCCGCGACAGGAACACCTCGAGCAACCGTGACACCGAGGTGAACGGTTCGGTGGTCGTCGGGTCGACCCCCTCGGCCGCGAACGTCCGGAACTCACTGGCCTCCTGCGCGACGTAGTTGTTCACGCGGGTGTCCACGTCGCGGAGCAGCAGGTTGCGCGTCACCACGAACACCACCACCAGCAGCAGGAACGTGGTGAGCATGATCCAGGCCGTGATACGCCAACGCGCCGAGAGCGCGGGGCGCTGACGCACACCCGCACTCTCGGCTGGATTCGACCCGCTCGCTCCGCTCCCGGCGCCGGCTGGTCTCGCTGTCGCGTCGTCAGTCGTCCTGGCCGTCATCGATGTCGTCGTCCTGGTCGTCCCAGTCGTCGTTGTCGTCCCGACCGTTGTCGTCCCGACCGTTGTCGTCCCAGTCGTCGTCGCAGTCGTCGTCACGATGGGCCGCGCGCGGGTCACACCAGTCGTCGTCATCGGAGTTCAGGTTCGGCGGGACGGCCCGCTGCACCGGAGCCCCGGCCGGGATCTGGGGAACCGGCGCCGGGGCAGGCGGGGTCTGGGCCTGAGGCGTCGGAATCTGGGGTGTCTGCGACGACACATCCACGGACACGGCGTCGGAGGTCAGGCTGGGCTCGGGCGAACGGATGAGGAAGAAGCTGGCGGTCACGACGGCAACCGCGAGCGCACCGAGGGCGATGGTGGCGAGTACTCGTGAGAAGTTCATGTCAACGACTCTGGCGGACGCCGGTGAGCCGTCCATGAGTCGAAGATGAAGGTTTTTTCATCTACGAACTGCGTGCACCGACGTCAAGAACTCGTCGATGCGGGGCCACGTCTGCTCGACCGCAGCGGACCCGGCGATCAATCCCAGATGGCTGGTCTCCACCGTGGTGAACTCGACGCGCGGCGCCCCGGAGAGCAGCCCCACCCCGTGGTGGGCGGCGGCCCAGCTGACGATCGCGTCGCGGTGACTGCCGAACAGCGCGACCGGTACCGCGACCTCGGCGAGGTCGACGACCCGTCCGCCGAAGTCGAGCACCCCGTCGGCGAGTTCCCCGCGCATGATGAAGTTCTCCCACATCTGCTCGGACACCTTGCCTGGATAGCCGGGCATCGTCTCCTGGAAACGGTCGATGGCCTTCATCCGGGTCAGCGCGTCGGTGTCGTCGGCGTTGCGCAGGATGTAGCCCGGCTTCTTGAGTTCGCGCTGCCAGGCCGTGCCCCGATAGGCGAGGCGGACCAGCGGCGCGGGGATCCCGCCGAGCGCTCGCAGCGCCATCGTCACCGGCGCGGTGCCGACCGGTTTCATCAGCGTCTTGACCAGTGGATACGGCGGGACCTTGGAGTAATCGAGAGGCGTCCCGACCGCGACGACCGACGCCACCGGCAGGTCCGGGTTCGCGGCAGCGGTCAAGAGGCTGATCGTCCCGCCGATACTCCACGCGAGCAGATCGACCCCCGCGGAATCCCGCGACGTTCCGGGGGTCGGGTCATCGGCGCTGCCGTAGAAGTCTGCGACGGTCGCGGCGACGGCCCCGGGGACGATGTCGTCGAAGAAGTCGGCGAACCCGAGGTGTCGGTCGGCGCGGGTCATGTCGCCGAAGTCGAGAACGTACGGAACCCGGCCGGTCGACAGGAGGAACTGCACCACCGACAGCCCGTCGGCGAGGTCGTAGCACGATGTGGACACCGCGAGCGGCGGGATCAGCAGCACCGGTCGCCGTCCCGTGCCGACGGTTGCGATCACCTCGTCGTCGGTGCCGTACCGCCGCAGCGTGCGGTGCGGTCCGTCGGCGATCACCGTGTGCGGCGTCTCGTGGGACTCGCCGATCTGTCCACCACGTGCCAGATGGACCAGCGTCGCGACGCCGTCGAAACCACCCACCACTACCTCCCAGTCTTCGTCCGGGGACATTCAACACACCCCGTCCAGGTCGTACCCGGGCGGGGTGCGACCGTTTGGTGCACGACACCCGCGGGTACCGGATCCGACGAGGCGCCGATGACATAGTCGGCGCGTACAAGGAGGTACACGGCCATGGCCGAAGAACTGAACGGCACCACCATCGCTTTCCTGGTCGCCCAGGAGGGCGCCGAGCAGGTCGAACTCACCGAACCGTGGAAGTCGGTCGAGGCGTGCGGCGGCAAGCCCGTCCTGGTGTCCACCGACTCCGGCACGGTGCAGGCGTTCAACCACCTCGACAAGGCCGACACCTTCCCGGTCGACACCACTCTCGAGGACGCCCGCGTGATGGATTTCGACGCGCTGGTCCTGCCGGGCGGTGTCGCGAACCCGGATTTCCTGCGTACCTCGGAGCGCGCCGTCCGCTTCGTGCGGAGCTTCTTCGATGCCGGCAAGCCGGTCGCGGCCATCTGCCACGCGCCCTGGACCCTGATCGAGGCGGACGTTGTTCGCGGACGCACGCTCACGTCGTTCCCGAGTGTGCGCACCGACATCATCAACGCCGGCGGCACCTGGGTCGACGAGGAGGTCGTGACATGCCGCGACGGGGACAACGTGCTGATCACCAGCCGGAAGCCCGACGACCTCGCCGCCTTCAACGCCGCGATCGTCGCCGAGTTCGCGCGCACGAACGTCGCGAGCTGACCGCCCCGTCGGGGACGTCAGACGACGGACAACGGTGCAGATTCCCTGCCGGTCAGGGTGAGCAACGCCTGCTCGCCCTGACCGGTGAGCAGTGCGGTGGCGGCCGCCGTCGACAGCGCTGACGCCAGCACCTCGGCCGGCAGCGGGAGATCGGAACCGATCGCCCGCGAGATGTCGAGACCGTGCACCGCGAGTTCGAAGGTCCGGGTGGGCAGGTAATCGGACAGCATGATGCCGCCGAACGGCGTCGTCAGGGGCCGATCCCCCGTTCCCGCAAGGGCGTCGACGGCCTGTGCGCGCCGCTCCCGGACCCCGGCGCGCGGATCGTTCCCCAGGGACAGCCCGGCGTCCACTCCTCGCTGTCGGACCGACGCGGGGTCTCCGTAACCGCGGATCGATGCGAAATAGGCCGCGGTCGAGGTCAATTCGACATCACCACCGGGCTCGGCCAGATAGGTGACGACCGTCGTCAGCGATCTGCTCGCGTGTCCGACGAGCGATCGCAACGACCATTCGCCGAGACCCGGTCCGTCCCAGCGATCGTCGGCGATCAGGTTCACCAAGTGCGTCAGATGTTCGGCACCGGCCGTGAAATCGTCGATCGCACGTGTCAGTGTTCCCTCTGCCATCTCAGTCCTTCGGAGTGCCGGCGGTCGTCGACGACGTCCCGCTCGCGGTCGCTATCTTGCGGACACGGTCGTAGAGGAGGGCGATGGTCGCGGCGAACACGATGACGCCGAGGATCTGTGCCCAGGTCCCGAAGCCGTCGCCGACGATCGCCAGCGCCGAGTCGTCGCCCGTGGCCGCCACGATGCCGGCGAAGACCACGCCGAAGAGCGCCTCGCCGACGATCAGGCCGGTGGCCAGCAGGACACCCATCCGCTTCTTGTGTTCCACTGCGCCGCCGCTGCGTTCGGCCCAGCGGTTGTAGTAGTGACCGATGAAGGCGCCGATCGGGATGATCAGGACCACCGACATCGGCAGGTACATGCCCATCCCGACAGCCAGCGGCGGCAGCCGGAAACGCCCTGCACGACCGAGGAGTTCGTCGATCACGATCACCACCGCGCCGATCAGGACGCCGATTCCGACGAGTCCCCAGTTCAGGTCCGCCCCGAGGACACCTTGCGCGAGGGTCGTCAGCAGCCCGGCCTGCGGTGCCGCGAGCGCGTCCTCGGTGGCACCCGGCGCGCCGACGAACCCGAAGGCCTCGTACATCAGCTGCAGGATCGGCGGGATCACGGCCGACCCGAACAGCACGCCGATGATCAGCGCCACCTGCTGTTTCCACGGTGTCGCCCCGACGAGTTGACCGGTCTTGAGGTCCTGCAGGTTGTCATTGGAGATGGTCGCGACGCCGAAGACGACCGCGGCCGTGAACAACGTGTAGGCGATGAGCGCGTCGGTCTGCGAGTCGTCCGCCGGCCCGAAGGTCAGCTTCACGAGCAGTGCGGCGATGAGAACCACCAGGATGCCCACGCCGGAGATGGGGCTGTTCGACGACCCGATCAGGCCCGCCATGTACCCGCACACCGACGCGACCGCCAGTCCGATGACGAACACGAAGACGATGCTGACCACGATGATCCCGGTGGCACTGCCCTCCAGAACCGTGTCGCGCACGAAGTCCCACAACAGGATTCCGATCGGGATGAGCAGCACGAGGATGCTGCCGCCGACGATGTTGATCGGCATGTCCCGCTCGGTGATGTCGACCGTGACCCCCTCCCGACGCGATCGCGAGGAGACCATGGCCGCCCGGATTCCCCGCACGATCGGACCGATGACCTTGATCAGCGTCCAGACGGCCGCGATGGCGATCGCCCCGGCCCCGATGAGTCGCACATCGTTGGCGAAGATCGAGCTGACGGCGTCGCCGAAATCCTCCCCCGCCGTGCGCCCCTGGGTCTCGATGGGCAGCAGTACGACGTAGGAGATCACCACCCCGACGAGCATGGCGATGCCCACGGTGATCCCGACGAGATGGCCGATGCCGATCAGCGACATCGACAACCCGGCACTGAACAACGTTCCGCCCGTGCCGATCCTGATCGTCGTCGAGATCGAATCGCTGAGGACCTGGAGTTTGGTGAGCAGGGCGAAACCGGCCGACGCGAGCGAACCGATGACGATCGTGCGCAGGCCGGCCTTGTTCTCCGCGGCGCCGCCCGCGGAATCGCCGACCTTCAGTACCTCTGCTGCCGCAACGCCTTCCGGGTAGGGCAGGTCGGAGCCGGTGACCAGCGCGCGCCGTAGCGGGATCGAGTACATGACGCCGAGGATTCCGCCGATCGCGCAGACCGCCACCGTGATCCAGTACGGGAAGCCCGTCCACCATCCGATGATGACCAGACCGGGTATGACGAAGATGATCGCCGACAGCGTGCCGGCGGCGGACGCGATCGTCTGGACGATGTTGTTCTCGACCACCGAGTGGTTGGCGAAGTACCGCAGAATGCTCATCGAGATGACGGCGGCCGGGATCGCGGTGGCGAACGTGAGGCCCACCTTGAGTCCGAGGTACACGTTGGCGGCCGTGAAGACCAGCGTGATGATGCCACCGAGGACGGCACCTCGGAGCGTCAGTTCTCGCAGGTTCGCCGTGGCCGGAGGCGCAGTCGCCATCTGGTCCCCTAACAGTCGGGTCCTGCGACCGGCGGTCGGTCGGACGGTGGATCATCCGGACATTCGTCGATCCACCTTAGGCCCGGATGACCACTCGCGCTGCGACTTCCCGCGCAGCCGGGGTCGGTTCGCGTGTCGCGTCGACGCACCTCCGTACGGCACTGACCGCTTTGCGGTGTTTCGGCGAGTCGGACACGGCCACCATCTCGGCGTCTCGATCGGCGACGGTAGGGCATCATCGATCCATGAGCGAAGGGAAGACGGAGCAGTCTGCCCGCACCCGTGCGCTGCTCATCGAGGCGGCCGAGAAATTGATCGCCCTGAACGGGGTCGCGGCCGTGTCCAGTCGCCAGATCAGCAAGGCGGCCGGTCAGGGCAACAACTATGCCGTCGGCCATCACTTCGGTTCCAAGGACGATCTCCTCCGCGCCACCCTGACGTCGCACAACGTCCCGATCGAGCGGCTTCGCCAGAAATGCCTGTCGGAGGTCGGACCCGACCCCGGGGTCCGCGACTGGCTCCGCTGCCTCGTCGGGCCCGAGGTCGAGTACCTCGCACAGATCGGTGCGCCGAGCTACTTCGCCCGGTTCTTCGCCCAGGTGTCGAGCGATCCGTCCGCGACCGCCCTGCTCTATGCGGAGACCGCGCGATCGGAGGTCCTCATGACGATCCTCGACCGGTTCTACGCCACCTTGCCGACCTTTCCCGACGACGTGCTCGAAGTGCGCAACAACCTGACGCGCCACATGATCGTCAACGCGCTCGCCGACATCGAACGGGCCGCCGAGGACGGCGGGACTCGAACAGCCCCATGGGAGCACGAGCGCGACCTGGTCGTCGATGCGCTGACCGGGATGTGGCTCGCGCCGGCCGCCTCCCGGTGATCAGATGACCGTGCCGACATCCCGGGCGACGATCCGGTCGAGAGCGCGCTCGGCGACCGCCGCGATGGTCATCGACGGATTGCAGGCCGCCGTGTTGCCCGGCATGAGCGCGCCGTCGATGACGTAGAGCCCGCGCTGGCCGTGGACGCGCCCCTCGAGGTCGCACACCGCACCCATGTTGGCCCCGCCGAGCGCGTGCCAGGTCGAGGGGAACACCGCATTGGTGTCCGTCAGGACGGCGTCGGGTCCGGCGATCCGGCGCACGGTCCGGTCGATGTGCTTGGTCTGGATCTCCGAATCGCCCTCGTGTGGCCAGCGGATCACCGAATCTCCGATCGCCGAGTCGTAGGAGATGACGCCACGTCCCGAGCTCACCCCGAAGCCGACCATCATCGTGGTGCCGGCGTACACGGGTAGTGGCGGCAGCGATGCCTGGATGACGGTGAACGCGCTCTTCGGATCACTCCAGTTGGGGCTGCCGAAGACCACCGGTCCGCCCTGTACCGTCCCGAAGTCGATACTGGGGCTGGTCCAGGTGTAGATCCGGTCGGCGTTGGTGCCCCATCCGTGCCCCACCCCGTCGGGCAGGCCCGGCACGGTTCCGGTCGCGCGCGCCTTCACCAACAGCTTGGTCGTGTTCACGCTGCCCGCCGACAGGATGAGTGTCCCTGCGATCAGTTCGTTGTGCTCCA
The DNA here is from genome assembly GCF_018132775.1 of Gordonia sp. SCSIO 19800. Classification (NCBI taxonomy): domain Bacteria; kingdom Bacillati; phylum Actinomycetota; class Actinomycetes; order Mycobacteriales; family Gordoniaceae; genus Gordonia; species Gordonia sp. SCSIO 19800. The sequence continues at coordinate 23,966 of NZ_JAGRQM010000035.1, forward strand.
ACACTTTCCCGGACTCGTCGGTGCGTTCGACCTCGAGGGACCATCGGCCGTCGGGTCGGCGGGCGACCTGCCGCACGGTGTGCAGGGTTCGGACCTGAACCCGCCCGGTCGCCTCGGCCTCGCGGATATAGGTGACGTCGACGCTGTGCTTGCCACCGTTGTTCACGCCGATGGCGCCGTCGCCGTTGGTGTAGGCGGGCTTCATCTCGCCACGCAGCTCGGCCGCGGCATACCCCCAGTCGATCGGCATCGGGATCTTCTGCAGCGGAAGGCCCTCGGCCCGAACTCGTTTCGCGAACTGTCGCGGTGCCAGGTATTGCGGGGAACGCACCACCGAATCGGGCGCCACCGCGACCTTCAGCATCCGCGCGACCCGCGGGTAGTGCACACGGTTCATCAGTTGCCAGTCGAGCGCGTTCGGGAAGTGCTCGTTGAACACCGCCTCGCTCGGTTGCAGTGTCATGCCCTGGTAGACAAGGGAACCACCGCCGAGGCCGGCCGGGCAGAGTGCGGTCATGTTGACGCCCGCGACCGACTCGAACAGTCCCACATAGGGTTCGACGCTCAGCGGCTTGCCGAAGAGGTTCGGGGTCGACTCGTGCCACAGGATCCGCTTGTCCGGACTCGACGCACGCGGGAAGGTTTCCGAGTTCGGACCCGTCGGCCACCGCCGACCCCGCTCGAGCAACAGGACCGGCACGCCGGCTTGCGCGAGCCGGAGGGCCGCGACGCCACCGCCGAATCCCGAGCCGACGATCACCACCCGATGCTCTTCGCGTGTCCGCCGGATACGTCGCGATGGATCTCCCGACGCCGGTCCGGCTCCGGTGACGGCCGCGGCCGCCGAACCCGCCGCGGTCATCGCCGCCGCTCGCAGGAAGGTACGTCTCGTCGGTGATATCCCGGTCATGGTTCTCCTGTCGTTCGGCGCGAGATGGCGCCGGGTGCTTGGTGATTCGGCAGCTCGAGAGACGGTGGAGACCGTGGTCGCGGGTCGAGGACGCCGCGTGGGACGGACCGGGGCGTGGCCGTCGCGACACAGGATTTGTCATGGACGACCTGTGTGTCAAGGGCCACTTCGGTGACCAGTGGTGATCGGGGACATCGCCGACGCAAACCTTGACAAGCCCTTCAGTCATGTGACTGAATCGTCGCGGGCGTGGGTAGGGCCGCCATCGGTGTACGGCCGATGCGCGGGCGTGAGTGCGGCGCGCCGCGCTCGCGTGGACCTGGTCGGGATCGTGGCCGAGTGCCGAAGAGCGAAGAGAGGACGGGGAGTTCGCCGAGCAGGCGGCAACGGAACGCTAGGATGACGCGACCATTTGTCGCGGGCGGGGAGTTGCATGTCTGATCATCTGCAGGGCAAGACCATCATCATCACCGGCGCCGGAGGCGGTTTCGGCAAGGTGATCGCGGAGATGTGCGCGGCACAGGGCGCTCACATCGTCGGTGTGGACATCGACGCCGACGGGCTCACCGCGGTCGCCGACGGCATCACCGCCACCGGCGGGTCGACTGTCGCACACGTCGCCGACGTCACCGACATGGACCAGATGAAGGGCGCCGCGGCGGCGGCCGTCGACCGGTTCGGTGCGATCGACGTGATCGTCAACAACGCCGGGGTGATGCCGCTGGCGTTCTTCGCCGACCACGAGCGGGCCTGGGAGAAGTGGCACCGGGCCATCGACATCAACATCAAGGGCGTCGTGAACGGCATCTCGGCGGTGTACGACCAGATGATCGCGCAGGGCCGGGGTCAGGTGGTCAACATCGCGTCGATCTACGGCAACGGCGGCTTCGAGGGCTCGGGTGTCTACAGCGCGACCAAGGCCGCCGTGACGATGCTGTCGGACTCCTTACGCATCGAGGCCAAGGGCAAGATCAAGGTGACGACGGTCAAACCGACCGGCGTGGCCGGCACCAACCTGGCGAGCTGGATCGTCAACGACCGCGCGATCCGCGGGATCGTCGGGCAACGTGCGGCGTCGTACCGCGAGCACATCACGGAGTTGATGCAGGGCACGCTGCCCGACGAGCTCGTCGACGTCGACTCGGTGAAGTACTGGCTGATCACCCCGGAGGATCTCGCCCGGGCGGTCGTGCATGTCATCGACCAGCCGTGGGGCATCAGTCTGTCCGACGTGACGGTCCGGGCCAGCGGCGAGGACTACCTGTACTGAACGTGGGCGCCGCCTCGGCCTAGTTCGACGGGCGGCGTCGTTCACCGCGGTACTTGCGGTGGTACTCGTCGTAGAGGTCCGAGTTCTTCTCTCGTTCGAGCTTGTTCACCAGGTCGGGATCGAGTCCGTGCTGGACGAGCCGGTGACGGCGGTAGACCCGGTTCAACGCGATCGAGAAGAAGAGGTAGGCCAGCAGGATCGGCATGGTCATCGTGATCCGGACGCCCCAGTCGGCCGGGACGAACAGCATCGGGGTCAGCACGATGATGCACGGCACCGCCCAGCGGACCACCATGCGTACCGACGCACCCGGACCGGCCAGGTCGTTGGTCACCCAGCCGAGCATCGATTTCGGCAGACGCGCCCAGTAGGCGTACGTCACGTACTCCCAGGCATTCGGCTTGGTGCGCGGTGCAGAGGTCACCTGTCGATCGTGCACCACGTGCGGGAGTCGTCCGACGTCGCCTCCCCCACCCCGGCTGGGTAACCTGACCGGCATGGGTTCGGAGATGACCGCGTCGGCCGACGACCCCACCGGCCCGGATCCGATCAGCGGCCTCGAGGCCGAACTCACCGATTTCTGGCGACGGGGCCGGGTGCGCACCCGGTTGCGCGCCCGCGCCATCGACCCGCGGCTGGACCCGTCGTGCTACCCGCTCATCACCGTGCTGGCCCGGCACCATTCGATGCCGATGTCGGATCTGGTCACCGCCGTCGGCATGGAGAAGTCGACGGTGACGCGGCAGATCGACGCGATCGTGCGGCTCGGGCTCGCCGAGCGGCACCCGGACCCGCGCGATGCCCGCGCCCGCGTGGTCACCCTCACCGATCACGGTCGCGAACGTGTCGACGCCGTGCTCGCCTCGGCGGTCACCGATTGGCGTGCTCGGCTGGCCCAATGGGACCCCGACGACATCCGGACGCTCACGTATCTGCTGCATCGCCTCACCGAGGCCACCAACGATCCCGAGGCCGGCGAGGGGTCTCGTTGACCGGGCGTGGCACCGTCGGCGATCCTTGGCCGGTGACTCCGGACGAAGGACTTCTGCCCCTCGAGGGCATCACCGTGGTGGCGCTCGAACAGGCCGTCGCCGCACCGCTGGCCACCCGACACCTCGCCGATCTCGGCGCCCGGGTCATCAAGGTGGAACGGGTCGGTGACGGGGACTTCGCGAGGCAGTACGACGCGGCGGTGCGCGGCGGCGCCGCCTCGCACTTCGTGTGGCTCAATCGCGGCAAGGAGTCGGTCGCCCTCGACCTCAAGAGCGAGGACGGACGCCAGGCGATCCGAACCCTGATCGCCGGCGCGGACGTCTTCGTCCAGAATCTCGCTCCCGGGGCGGCCGCCCGGCTCGGCCTCGCCGCCGAGGATCTGCGCGCCGACCATCCCGAGCTCGTCGTCGTCGACATGTCCGGATACGGCGACGCCGGACCGTATCGCGACCGCAAGGCCTACGACATGCTGGTGCAGGCCGAGGCCGGGCTGATCTCGGTGACCGGGACGCCCGACGAGATGTCCAAGACGGGTATCCCGACCTCCGACATCGCAGCCGGTATGTACGCACTGACCTCCGTACTGTCGGCGCTGTTCCGACGCGCCACCACCGGAGTCGGCGCGCGCGTCTCGGTGGCCATGTTCGACGCCACGGTCGAATGGATGGGCCACCCGATGTTCATGCGCCTGTACGGCGGCCGGCAGATCGCCCGTGCCGGGCTCGGCCATGCGGCCATCGTGCCCTACGACAAGTACCCGACCGCCGACGGCGACATCCTCATCGGCGTCCAGAACGACCGCGGCTGGGACACGCTCACCCGCGTGGCCCTCGAGCGCCCGGATCTGGCCGACGACCCCCGCTATCGCACCAACATCGAGCGGGTCGCCCGGCGAGCCGAGGTCGACGCCGCGATCGGCGCCGAGACCAAACGCTTCACCACCGACGAGCTCGACCGTCGCCTCGCCGACGCGGGCATTCCCGCGGCCGAGATCCGCGACCTCGAAGGCGTCGTCGCGCATCCGCAGCTCAGTGAGCGCGACCGCTGGCGCGAGGTGGACACCGAGGTCGGCCCGGTACGGGCGCTGCTTCCGCCGCTGACCTTCGACGACGTCGAGCTCGCGATGGGTCCGGTACCGGCTCTCGGACAGCACACCGAGGCGGTGTTGCGGGAATTCGGGATCGGCGTCCCGCCGACGCCGTCGGCGTAGGATCGGCGGCACGGACCTGCAGCCCTCGGGTCCGCTTGTCATGCACGGATACGACGACCTCTCGGAGGCGATATGTCCGACGATTCTCTGTTCACCACCCGGGATTCGGGAGCACCCGCGGGGAGTGACGAACACTCCCTGACGGTTGGCGCCGGCGGCCCGATCGTCCTGCACGATCACTACCTGATCGAGCAGATGGCCCAGTTCAATCGCGAGCGCATCCCCGAGCGCCAGCCGCATGCCAAGGGCAGCGGCGCTTTCGGCACTTTCGAGACGACGCAGGACGTCTCGGCCTACACCTGTGCCGCACTGTTCCAACCTGGCGTGAAAACCGAGATGGTGGCCCGGTTCTCGACCGTTGCCGGCGAGCGCGGCAGCCCCGACACCTGGCGTGACCCGCGTGGTTTCGCACTGAAGTTCTACACCGACGAAGGCATCTACGACATGGTCGGCAACAACACGCCGGTCTTCTTCGTCAAGGACCCGATGAAGTTCCAGCACTTCATCCGTTCGCAGAAACGCCGTCAGGACAACAACCTTCGCGACCACGACATGCAGTGGGACTTCTGGACGCTCTCGCCGGAGTCGGCGCATCAGGTGACCTGGCTGATGGGCGATCGGGGGATTCCCAAGACCTGGCGCCACATGAACGGATACAGCTCGCACACCTACCTGTGGGTCAATTCCGAAGGTGTCAAGCACTGGGTCAAATACCATTTCAAGTCCGACCAGGGAGTCGAGCACCTCACCCAGCACGAGGCCGACCAGATGGCTTCTGCGGACACCGATTTCCACACCCGGGACCTGTTCGAGAACATCGCGGCGGGCAACCATCCGAGCTGGACTCTCAAGGTGCAGCTGATGCCCTTCGACGACGCGGTGAGCTATCGGTTCAACCCGTTCGACCTGACGAAGGTGTGGCCGCACGGCGACTACCCGCTCATCGAGGTCGGCAAGATGACCCTGCACACCAATCCGGTCGATCACCACACGCAGATCGAGCAGGCTGCGTTCGAGCCGAACAACGTCGTGCCGGGTATCGGTTTCAGCCCCGACCGCATGCTGCTCGCGCGCGTGTTCTCCTATGCCGACGCCCATCGCCACCGGATCGGCGGCAACTACAAGCAGATCCCGGTGAACGCGCCGAAGAACGAAGTGCATTCGTACTCCAAGGACGGGGCGATGCGCATCCACAACGTCCCCGACCCGGTCTACGCACCCAATTCCAAGGGCGGCCCGTCGGCGCTGTATCCCGGCCAGGGCGAACCGCAGTGGGCGGCGAACGGGGAGATCCTGCGCAGCGCCTACGTCGACCATCCCGAGGACGACGACTGGGGTCAAGCGGGGACGATGGTCCGGGAGGTCTTCGACGACGAGCAGCGTGAACGTTTCGTGGACAACGTCGTCGGGCACCTCCTCAACGGTGTCTCCGAACCGATCCTCCAGCGGGCGTTCGAATACTGGCATCGCGTCGACCCCGACATCGGTGCGCGGATCCAGTCCGGTGTGACCGAGAAGCAGAACGAATCCGATCCGAAGGCCGATGACCAGGCCAACCCCGCCCGGTCGTCCGCCCAGGAGAAGGCCAAGGCCGAGAAGGCCTGACATTCTCCTCGCAGTTCGCACCGAACCGTGGAACGCGCCCTCTGACGGGGGCGCGTTCTGCGTCGGTGGCCTACTAGGCTCGATGGCGTGAGTGTGCGCGCAGGCATCGTGGTCACCGGAACCGAAGTCCTCACCGGCCGGATCACTGACCAGAACGGGCCATGGCTGTCCGAGGAACTCGTCGAACTCGGGGTGGACGTCGCCCACATCACGATCTGTGGCGACCGGCCCGCCGACCTCACCGCGCAACTGCGCTTCCTCGCCGAGCAGCAGGTGGATCTGATCGTCACCAGCGGCGGGCTCGGCCCCACCGCCGACGACCTCACCGTCGCCACCGTCGCCGAGTTCTGCGGCCGCGAACTACTCCTCGATCCCGGACTCGAGGAGCACATCGCCGCGATCATCCAGCGCTGGCGCGGGATCGGATTCGACGTCGATTCCAGCCCGACGAGGGCGGGTATCCGCAAGCAGGCCCTGGTACCGGTGGGGGCGGTTCCGGTACCACCGACCGGCACCGCGCCGGGTGTCGTCATCCCCGCAGCGGCCGGCGTGCCGACGATCGTCGTCCTGCCCGGCCCGCCCTCGGAGCTCCAGGCGATGTGGCCGACCGCGATCGCCACGGCGGCTGTCGCCGACGTCCTGTCCCGCGCCGACGATCTGCGTCAGGCGACCATCCGCGCCTACGGTCTCCTCGAAGCGGAACTCGCCGAGACGCTGCGATCGGCGGAGACCGCGATCCCCGCCTTCGGGCAGCTCGAGATCACCACCTGCCTGCGGCGAGGCGAACTCGACATGGTCACCCGATTCGCCGCAGCTGATGCGTCGGTCTACGACTCCCTCCTCGACCTCCTCGTCGAACATCATGGGCGGCAGATCTTCTCGACCGACGGCTCCACGATCGACGATCTCCTGGTCGACGCCTTGGACGGGCGACTGATCGCGACTGCCGAATCGTGCACCGGCGGACTCGTCGCGGCCCGGCTCACCGACCGGCCCGGCTCCTCGGCCTATGTGATGGGCGGCGTGGTGTCGTACTCCAACGACGCCAAGTCGGATCTGCTCGACGTCCCGGCCGAGCTCATCGCCACGCACGGAGCCGTCAGCGAGGAGGTCGCCGCCGCGATGGCCGAGGGTGCGCTCGCACGGTTCGGAACCGATGTCGCGGTGTCGACCACCGGAGTGGCCGGCCCCGGTGGCGGCACCGAGACGAAACCGGTCGGCACCGTGTGCTTCGGTGTGGCTCTACGCGACCGGCCCACGGTCACCGTCACGCGCAAGTTCCCCGGTGACCGCGAGCGTGTCCGGTCGCTGACCACCACTGCCGCACTGCATCTCGTCGTACGCGCGCTGACCTCGGGCACTTCCTGACGCGAGCCAACCCCCTGCTCCCTGAGGTGCGAGGAGCGCAAACGACGAGCCTCGAAGGGTCAGAGCGGGCCGGTCGGGAGGTGCCGGCGGACGAGCTTGCCGGTGGGGTTGCGGGGCAGGTCATCGACGAAGACGACGTCGCGGGGCACCTTGTACCGGGCGAGGTGCTTCTTGGCGTGCGCCTTGATGTCCTCAGGCGTGGGGTTCGCATGTTCGGCGGCGACGATGAAGGCGCGCAGACGTTTTCCGTATTCGTCGTCGTCGACGCCGATGACCGCCACGTCGTCGATGTCGGGATGCTCGCCGAGCAGGTTCTCCACCTCGAGCGGGTAGACGTTCTCGCCGCCGGAGACGATCATGTCGTCGTCGCGGCCGTCGATGTGGAGGAGCCCGTGCTCGTCGAACCGGGCCATGTCGCCGGTGGACATGTAACCGTCGATGATCTCCTTGTTGCGGCCGTCGGTGTACCCCTCGAACGGGGCGCCGTTGCGCACGAACAGCCTGCCGCGCACGTTGGTCCCGGAGATCCGGTTGCCCTTGTCGTCGAAGAGCGCGAGTCGGCTCGTGACCGGTGCGCGGCCCACCGTCCCCGGTGCCAGACGCAGCTCCTTCGGTTGCGCGACCGTGGCGATCGCGACCTCGGTGGAGCCGTAGAGGTTGTAGAGCACGTCACCGAACGTGTCCTGAATGGCTTCCGAAAGTGTCGGCGACAGAGCCGAACCCGCGAGCACGACGATCTTCAGCGACGACACGTCGTACTTGCCGATGACGTCGGGACCCAGGGCGACCATGCGGTGCAGCATGGTCGGGACGGCGACCAGCACCTCCGCCTTGTGCTCGGCGATCGCGGCGAGGGTCTTCTCCGCGTCGAACCGACGCATCACCACGGTCTTGTTGCCCAGCGCCGTCCCCACCCCCCACAATGCGAAACCGGTGGAGTGGAAGATCGGCGAGACGATCACCATGGCGCTGCGCTGCGGCAACGAGATCCGGTCCAGCAGAAGCGCACTGGCGAACGGTGACATCTTGGATCGCTGGGCGCCCTTGGGCAGTCCGGTCGTGCCGCTGGTGAGGATGACGAGTCCACCCCACGCGGCTGGTTCGGGCGGAGTCGACGTATCGCCGGTGGCTGCGATGTCGTCGAGGGTCTGGACGCCGTCGCCGACGGGGCGGTTGCCGTCGATCCAGGTGACGATGCGCAGGGTGTCGGCGGGGAGGGAGTCGGCGAGGTCGGTGAACTCCTCGTCGTAGAGCATCGCCACGATCTTCTCGCGTTCGGCGACCTCGGCGAACTGGGTCTTGCCGAAGCCGGTGTTCATCATGGCCAGGCGGAACCCGGCCTTGCCCGCGGCGCTCATGGTGGTGAGCAGACCCCGGTGGTCCCGCGCGATGACGCCGATGACCGATCCCGGCTTGATGCCGGACGCGAGCAGGTGGTTGGCGAGTGCGTTGGCGTGCGCATTGAGTTCACCGAAGGTGAGCTCGCCGTGCTCGTCGGCGACGGCTCCGGCCTCGGGATACTCGTCGGCACCGTGTGCCACAGCCGCCGCACACGGACCGATGATCTTGGCCCGCTTGACCGTGGTCAGCAGCTCCTTGGGTTTCGTCGGATCCACGAGACCCGATCGCCGCAGGACCTTGAACGCCCCAAAGGCATCCTGCGCCGATTCCACCACCGTGCCGACCGCACCGGTCACCGAGACCATGTCCACCCCACCTTCCGCGGCTGGGCCGCGTCGTCGCTCTCTTCCGGTTCGCTGCGCGCCCGACGCACCCTGGTCACCGTCGTCACCAGCCGTGCCACAGGTGCAGGATATGCCGACCATGCCGACCGATGTCCGTTTCACCCGAATCGGTTGTCACACTGATCAGGTCACCGCATTTCGCACTCAGGTCACCGTTCGCCGTCCCGATGGGGTCGACCGAACGGCGATCTCGTGGCGACAGGCTACCAAGTCTGACAACTCGCGTCATCAGATTGGAGCCCCACGTGCTCTCGGGTCAGTACGGCGGTGGGTCGATGCGGTCGAGTTCTTCGCGGGCTCGTTTGTTTCGGGCGCGTTCTTGTCGCCGGCGGGCCAGTTTGGCGTCCAGTCGGCTGTGTGTGCGCTCCGGGTTGTCGGAGGCGATGACCCGTGGTGTGGGTGGGGCTTGGGCGGCTTGCTCGAACCGGATCCGCCGAAGGTTCGGGAAGGTGTCTTCCAGCGTCTCGGCGTCGCCGGGCAGAGTGACCCCTTCGGGCGTTTCGTATTCGGTGACCAGGCGACCGTCGTCGTCGCGGTACTGCACATCAACCCAGTCCCCGTGGGTCTTGAAGAGGTGACTGGGGCGGCATTTGGTGTTGAGGTTCTCACTCGACGTCGCCCCACCCCGGGCGGGGTCGGTGTGGTCGTACTCGGTGACATGGTCGAGATCGCACGCGAATGCCGAACGGGTACAGCCGGGTTCGGTGCAATACCCGTCCCGCACCCGCACGAAATCAGCACACGACGCGGTGGGCCGATACCCGTTGCCGGGATGGGTCGCCGGATACACCACCGCCACACCCGCGGCGGTGACATCGGTCGAGTCGCCGAAGTGGGTTGCGGTGGAATGCTTCTCGCTGTCGGCTCGGGTGTCCTCGGCTGGTGCCGGGCGTTGGGCGGTCCGCCGCTGGTCATCGTCATTGGTGCTGGGGGCGACGTAGGTGGGTTGGGTGCGGGCGGGGGTGACCGGGGACAGCGTGGCGTCCGGGCGGGCGGCGAGGTCACGGACATGCTCATCGCTGATGATGCCGTGTTCGTCGAGAAACCCCACCCCGGGTGCCCCGGCCAGGGTCGCGGCATCGGTCACCACATGGATCACGACCTCGGCGCGGACCGCGTCGAGGACGCTTTGCGGGTCTGGGATGTCGGCAGTGCACGGCTGTTCATCGTCGCACTGGCAGTCGAAGCTGGTGCGGGTCAACAGCGCGAACATCGCATCGGATCGTCGTATCCCCTGGGTGCGGCCATCCCGCTGACAGACCGAGTCGGCGAGGATGGCGACGGCTTTGGCCGAGATCCGCACGTTTTCCGCCGACATCACGGCGGTGAGTTCGGCGGTGCCGTCGGGCAGTTCGTGGGTCCACACCCCACGCTGATCCATCGCGTCTTGGCGGCGTTGCCGTACCGCGTCGGGGTCGTGGCGGAACACGAGGCGGTCGACCATGTCCCGCAGCCGCGCCCGATCCCACACCCCTTTCCGGCGACGCACCGTGTCGGCGATCTCGGCATCCAACGCGGGGGTGATCGGGTCATCGGTGGGGATCAGTTCGGTGCGGGAGATGACCAACCGGATCTGCCACTGCGACAGGACCCCGTCACGCAGGGTGTCGGCAAC
>NZ_JAGRQM010000036.1:0-32874 GCF_018132775.1 Gordonia sp. SCSIO 19800
CGATGGCTCGGCCATGCTTGAGCACTTCTGTCGGTGTTGCGCCGGAGAGTGCTTGGGCGATGAGTTCGAGTTCGTACCGGGAGCGCTCGTCATCGGAAAGGGCTTTGTGACAACGCTTCTCGATCTCGTTGATCCCCCGCACGATGGCATCGACGATCTCGCTGGACAGCCGCCCGTCGGCCGCGTGACGCGCCAAAGCGGGCAGAGTGGGCAGGGCGTCGACACTCCGCATGGTGCGAAGAGCGGCGACCGGGGCATGGCCTGACTCGATCAGCAGTTTCTTGGTGGTGCTGCCCGCTTTCTGGGCGACACGGAGGTCGTCGAGTTGCGCTGTGTGGGTGACGATCTGGTGGTCGACGGTGTTGCGGATCAGGCGCAGTGTCTCGAGAGCGTCGAATGTTGCTCTGCCGGTTGGGTCGTCGGCGGGTGGGGTGGTCTCGACGAGTTGATCGAGGAGAGTGGCGAGCTCTGGCATGACTCCAAGGTACAGGAACATTCGTTCGATCTCGAGGTTTCTCCACAGGCTCGAGATCCCGAAATTGTCGACTGCGCAGTCGATTTCGTTGAATGCGCGTTGATCGTTGACAGTGATGAACTTCAGTCACACCCGTTTCGATTTCCGGTCGAAAAGTGGTGGGTTTGTCACGAACGAAGGCCTCGACGGTCGCTCGGGGTCGCTCGGCGAGCGCGAGCTACTCAGCCGGCGGGGCGCACCCGGGCTAGCTGTGCAGATGCGGGAGCTGCTCGGTCGGCGTGAGCGGCCGCCGAAATTCCCCCGGGTGGGGGACAGTCGAACCGCGTCGGACTGGGATTCACTGGACGGATGTCGAATGCGGGGCCACCCGACGATGACGCGACCGTGCCCGGACCAGCCGACCGGGACGAGTCGCCGACGACGATCCAACCTGCCCGCCCAACGGTGGTCCCGGGGGTGTCACTGAACAAGGCCCCGGCGCCGGACCCCTACGCCGCCACGCAGACAGGTCCGACGCCGCAGTACCCACCGCCGTATCAGCAGCCGCCGAGTGGCTATCCTCCGCCACCCGGACAAGCCCGGTACGGCTACCCACCGCCGGGCTACCCACCGCCGGGTTATCCACCACCGGGGTACCCCCAGCCCGGATACCCGCGCAGATCCAACCGGCGCGCGTACCTGATCACGGGCGTCGCGTTGGTCTGTGTCCTCGCGCTGGTCCTCGGGGGCGTCGTGTGGTGGAAGGTGTCCTCGTCGGACGGCGGTTCCGACGACACGCCGGACCTCGTCGCCGGTCAGCTCACCGGCTCGTTCCCGACCGCGCCGAGTCCAGCCTGGAGCGTCGACGCGAGTTCGTTGGGTGGTACGGGGTACGTCTCCGGTCTGCCGCTCGAGGCGACGTACAGGACTCAGGGTGCGGTCCACGACGACCACACATTGGTGACGCTCGTGCAGGTAGGTGACTCCACGAACGGCCCGGCACTGCGGCCCATCGGGATAGACGCCGAGTCCGGCCGGGCGTGGTCGTTCGACGAACCCGTGTCCGGGTGCTCGGCCTCCATCGTGGACAGCACCATCGCCTGCCTGGGTCGGGGCGCCGCGTATTTCGTCGACGTCCGGACAGGTCGCGAGATCGGCCGTGCTCCCGCTCCGCCGCAGGCGTTCGGGATCGCGTTCAACGGGAGAGCGGCGTTCGTCCGCGACTTCAGTGGTGGCAACGAACGCCAGGTCGTGTTCCACAAGGTGACACCAGGAGGCATGGAGTGGCAGCGAACGATCGACCTGCCCGAAGCGCTTCCGAGCGGGGACGCCTCGCAGTTCATCGCCACCGACGAGCTCGTCGCGAGCGCCGACGGCGTGGTCGCCGTCATCTCGGCCGACGACGGCCGGGAGATCTTCACGAGTCCGGGCCGGACCGGGATGTCGCCACGCCCGGACGGATCGATCCTCGTGGTGACGGGCAGCATGACAAGCGGCACACCGACGAATGGTCCGGTCGTCGTGGTCCGGCCGGACGGCACCACCAGCGACTTGGCGGGTATGAGCGGGGAGTCCGCTGCTGTCATGACTCCGACTCAGAGCGGGCGTGTGCTCATCGACGGTGCATACACCGACGTCGCGGACGGCGCGCGGATCTGGACGACGACTGATCTCCCGGCCCACACCTCGCCGACCGTCGTGCTGGCCGATGACCGTGAAGTCGTGTGGACGACGCACGACGCTGTCACCGCAGTCGATGCCATCTCCGGCCAGACGTTGTGGACGACTCCGACCGGGCCGGTCTACGGGTCGACCGGCCACGCCGTCACCGACGGCGAACGCCTCATCGCGCCCATGGCCGACGGCGGCGTGACCGCCCTGGATCTGGTGGGCGGTGCGCCGGTGTGGTCGGTGCCCCCGTCCACGATCGGCAACACCCCCGCTGCGGGTGTCACCGAACCGCGTCCGCCGCTGACGTTCGCCGTCGGCGACCGCCTGATCACGATGACCGCGACCACGATCACCGGCTTCGCGCCCACCGGTCCGGAGGCCATCGTCCCGGGCACGACTCGCGAGGCCGGCACCGCCGACGGCGGCGAACCCGAGTACGTCACGCCGTGCGGGGCGCCCCCGGTGTTCACGCCGCAGTCGTTCCGCACGTCGGCGGGTGGGCTGGGCGTGACGATGAAGGTCACCGCGAAGTGTCCCGGCGGCGACGTCCTGTACGGGCCGCAGACACGCATCACCATCTCCGACGGCAGCGGCATCGTCGCGTCGGGGAACTTCGACTTCCAGCGGGCACCGGTCGCGGTGCCCTCGCTCGACGGGGCGGGCGAGGCGCTGACGATGGAACTCACCTATCCGCCCGGGAGCTTCTTCCGTCTGCCGGACGCGCTCGGTGCCCAGGGGAGCGCGGCCGGCGGCGGCCGCTACCTCGTCGACTGCGACAAGGGCCCGACCTCCGGGGCCGCGCCGAAGCTCGCGACTCCGCAGTCGGGAACGGCCGCGTCGTCGACCGCCACCGGGGTGTCGTTCCCGGCCGGAGCCGACGTGACGGCGAGCAGCGTCAGCGCCCTCCGTCTGCAGGCCGACGCCGATCGGGCCTTCATCGTGGCGAACCTGAACAACCGGTGGGTGGCGCAGCTGAGCTCCAAACGGCCGGGTCTCGTCGCCGAGGGGCGGACCTGGACCGACCAGGCCATCCTCGACGAGTTCCTGGCACTCCGGTTGCGGTTCAACGACGTTCGGCTCCTGTGGAGCGACGAGTGGCCGGTGTTCTCGTACCGCGGCTGGTGGGTGACGGTGGCCGCGGCGACCTTCCCGGGCCCGGTCGAGGCCAACAACTGGTGTCGCGCCCAGGGATTCGGCCCGGACAACTGCTTCGCGAAACTGGTGAGCACCACGGCCGGACCGGAGCGGACGACCTTGTACTGGAAGTGACGGTGCCCGACGCCGCGCCGGTTTGTTCGGAACGATGACGGGTAATCGGTTCATCGCGATACGGTCGGGTATGGATTTCTCTCCGTCAGCGCGGTCGGCCGAACTCACCGAACGCGTGCGCACCTTCGTGACCACCGAGATCGAGCCGGTCGAACCCGAGATCCATCGGGACATCAAGACCCGCCGCGACGAGAACGGCAACCCGTGGACGCCGTCGCCGATCATCGCCGAACTGCAGAAGAAGGCCCGCTCGGAGGGTCTGTGGAACCTCTTCCTGCCCGCCGAGCACGCCGGCCGCTACGCCGCCGACTTCGGCACCGACGGCGGGGCAGGGTTGACCAACTCCGAGTATGCGCCGATCGCGGAGGCGATGGGATCGTCCGGGCTCGCGCCGGTGATCTTCAACTGCAACGCCCCCGACACCGGCAACATGGAGGTGTTGCTGCGCTACGGCACCGACGAGCAGCGCAAACAGTGGCTCGAACCCCTTCTGACCGCCGAGATCCGCAGCGCCTTCTGCATGACCGAGCCGGCCGTCGCGTCGTCGGACGCCACCAACATGGCCGCGACCGCCGTACTCGACGGCGATGACGTCGTCATCAACGGGACCAAGTGGTTCTCCACCGGCGTCGGCCACCCGGACTGCAAGGTGCTCATCTTCATGGGCGTCACCGACGCCGAGGCCGACCGGAAGTCGCGGCACACGATGGTGCTCATCCCGATCGACGCCCCCGGGGTCACGATCGACCGGATGCTCACCACCATGGGCTACTTCGACGAGCCGTTCGGCCACGGCGAGGTCAGCTTCGACAACGTGCGCGTCCCGGCGTCGAACATCCTGCTCGGACCCGGCCGCGCCTTCGAGATCGCCCAGGGCCGGCTCGGTCCGGGTCGTGTGCACCACTGTATGAGGGCGATCGGACTCGCCGAGCGGGCGCTGGAACTCGGTGTGCGTCGCGCACTCTCGCGGGAGGCGTTCGGCAAGCAACTCGCCCGGCTCGGCGGCAACAGCGAGCGCATCGCCGACGCTCGCATCGCGATCAACCGGTCGCGACTCCTCGTCCACCACGCGGCCTGGTTGCTCGACCAGGGAATGTCCCGCGAAGCCCTGTCGGCGGTCAGCGAGATCAAGGTCGAGGTGCCCAACATGGCACTCGACGTCATCGACCTCGCCATCCAGTTGCACGGCGGCGCCGGTCTCACCGACGACTTCCCGCTCGCGCAGGCCTGGGTGGGCGCGCGGTCGCTCCGACTCGCCGACGGCCCGGACGAGGTGCACCGCAACGTGGTTGCGCGCATCGAGTTCGGCAAGTACCGCTGATCGGGGGACGAGGATGACCAACGAGGTGGCCGGTGCGGGCGAGGTCCGCACCGAGGATGCATTCGACGTCGAGGCGATGGCCAAGTGGCTGGAGGCCAACGCCGCGGACCCGACCGGTCTCGACGCCGTGCCGGAGGTCCGTCAATTCGGCGGTGGCGCTTCGAATCTCACGTACCTGCTGCGCTATCCGGCCAGGGACCTGATCCTGCGCCGGGCGCCCCGGGGTACCAAGGCGCGGGGCGCGCACGACATGGCACGCGAGTACCGGATCCAGTCCGAACTCGCGACCGCCATCCGCTACATCGCGCCGATGATCGCCTTCTGCGACGACGAGTCGGTCCTGGGCGCGGACTTCTACGTGATGGGCCGCATCGACGGTGTCATCCCGCGGACCGAGTGGCCCGCCGACGTCCCGCTCGACGCCGAGCAGGCACGCCGGCTCTGTCTGAACTTCATCGACACCCTGGTCGAGGTCCACTCGGTCGATCCGAGCACGACCGGACTCGCCGATCTCGGCAAGGGGCCGGGTTATGTGCGACGGCAGGTCGAGGGCTGGTCGGCGCGATTCCGCAACGCGCACACCGATGACGTGCCCGACTTCGAGTCGACGATGACGTGGCTGGCCGACAACCAGCCCGACGACGTCGCCAACTGCGTCATCCACAACGACTTCAAGCTCGACAACGTCGTCCTCGACAAGGATGATCCCACGCGGGTGATCGGCATCCTGGACTGGGAGATGGCAACCCTCGGCGATCCCCTGATGGATGTCGCGGGTTCGATGGCCTACTGGATCCAGGCCGACGACCCGGATGCCATGCAGCTCATGCGACGTGTCCCGACGCACCTGCCCGGCATGCTCAGTCGTGCCGAGTTCGTCGAGAACTATTGCGAGCGCATGGGATTCGACATGACACCGGAACGCTGGCGCTGGTATGAGGTGTTCGGACTGTTCCGGGCGGGGGTGATCGCCCAGCAGATCTACTACCGCTACTACCACGGCCAGACCACCAACAAGGCGTTCGAACGTCTCGGATACGCGGTCGGGATCATCGCGCAACGGCTGGACGACCTGCTCGTGTGATCGCCCGACGAAAGGGACCGCCATGGCGGAGGACGTGGTCACCCCGGCGGGTGCCGGCAGCGGATCACCCGACGAGATCCGCACCAGCGGGTACCGTCCGGAGCTGCGCCGGACGCTCGGCGGGTTCGCGGTGTTCGCGATCTCCTTCGCGTTCATCTCCGTCGCGGTCGGGATCTTCGCCACCTACGGCAGCGTGCTCGCCACGGCGGGTCCGGTCGGGATCTGGTTGTGGATCGTCGCCGCGGTCGGCCAGACCCTGATCGCGCTGGTCGTCGCCCAGTTCGCCGCCCGAATCGCACTGAGCGGGTCGTCGTATCAGTGGGCGTCGAGGCTGGCGAACCCGAAGATCGGCTGGTTCTTCGGCTGGCTGAGCTTCTGGTACCTCGCGATCGGCGTGGTCGCCATGGACAACGCGCTGGCCAGTCAGGCGCTGATGCCGCTCGCCGGGATGGCCGAGGACGAGGACGTCGCCCGCGTCATCACCCTTGTCGTGCTCGTCATCCAGGCCGTGCTGGTGATCGCCTCGACCCGGTTGCTCGGCCTGTTCACCTCCGGCGCGGTCGCGGTCGAGTTGGCGATCGTGGCGATCCTGATCCTGGTGCTCGCGGCGGTGATGGTGTTCAGCGGAAGCGGTCACCCGGGCAATCTGGTGTCCGAGGGGATGGCCGCCGGTGCGCCGGACTACTGGGCGATCGGTGGCGGGGTGATGGCCGCGATGGTCATGGGACTCACCACCCTGGTCGGGTTCGATTCCGCGGCCAACCTCGCCGAAGAGGCGAAGGATCCGTTCCGCAGCGTGCCCCGGGCGATCGTCGGATCAGTGGTGGCCGCCGCGGTCCTGGGACTGGTCTTCCTCATCATCCTGACCACGGCGATCGAGGACGTCCAGGCGGTGACGGCCGACGGGTCGCCGGTCGCCGCCATCATCCGGGAGCAACTCGGGCCGGTCGCCGAACGAATCCTGCTCGCCTGCATCGTCTTCGCGATGTTCGGCGCCGGCATGGTGGTGATGGCGGCCTGCGCCCGGCAGGTCTTCGCGATGGCCCGCGACCGGCGCTTCCCGGCGCACCGGCTGATGGCCAGGGTCAACCCCCGGACCCAGACCCCGGTACCGGCGACGCTGCTCATCCTCGGCGTCGGGGTGGTGCTGATGGTGGCCTTGCCCGGGGCGGCGCTGATCGAGCTGATCATCGCGTCGACGATCCTGCCCGCGCTCATCTACGGCGGGACCGTCGTGCTGTACCTGGTCGTCCGAAAGCGTCTGGAGCGCAAGTCCGGTGGGTTCAGTCTCGGACGCCTCGAGATGCCGGTCGCGGTCGCCGCGCTGATCTGGGTGGGGGTCGCCCTGTTCGTACTCGTCACGCCCGACGACGCGCGTGTGCCGACCCTGATCGTGCTCGGGCTGATCGCGGCGGGCGGCCTCTACTTCGTCGCCCTGCTGTTCGGACCCGGTCGCGTCCTCGAACACGAACCCGGGGTCGACGAATTCGCCGCGGCCGCAGAACCGGACAGGGCAGAACCGGACAGAAACTAGTCGAGGCCTTCCTGCGCGCCCCGATCACCGCGTCGGACACCGGCACGCTGGACGAGGACGATCGTCGTCCCGAGCAGACCGACGGCCAGGCCCACCAGGCACACCGGCAGCGCGCGGTCGCCACCGAGATCGGTGAGGGCGACGATCACGGTCGCCACCACCCACCCGATCATCCCGACCACGATCACCGGCTCCGGGGCGCGCAACGCGCGGGGGAGTTCGGGGATCTCGAGTGTCGTGGACATGGACAACAGGGTAGCTTTCGGAACGTGCCACACGATGAGCCGAGTGAGTCTCGCGATCTGAGGTCCTCCGACACCCCGGGTGCGGACATGTCGAAAGGGAACCTCCCCACGGAGCCCGACTTCCCCGCGACCACCCCGGGGCCGGATTCCGCGGTGCCGCGCGGCCCGCTCGACCGGTTCTTCAAGATCTCCGAACGCGGTTCGACGATCAACCGCGAGTTCCGCGGTGGCCTTGTCACGTTCTTCACGATGGCCTACATCGTGGTGCTCAACCCGATCATCATCGGCGGTATCCCGGGCGGGGACAAGAACACCGATGTCCTGGGCAACGTCCTGCCGCTGGCGCAGGTCGCCGCGGTCACCGCGCTCGTCGCGGGCGTGATGTCGATCCTGTTCGGCCTGGTCGCCAACTATCCGTTCGCGATCGCGGCAGGTCTCGGGATCAACAGCCTGCTGGCGGTGTCCATCGCGCCGCAGGTGACCTGGCCCGAGGCAATGGGTCTGGTGGTCGTCGACGGCATCATCATCGTCCTGCTGGCCGTCACCGGATTCCGCACCGCGGTGTTCAACGCGGTGCCCGCGGAACTGAAAGCCGCGATCGCGGCCGGCATCGGTCTGTTCATCGCCTTCATCGGTTTCGTCGACGCGGGATTCGTCAAGCGCATCCCCGACGCCGCCGGCACCACCGTCCCGGTGCAGCTGGGCAGCGACAACTCGATCTCCACGATCCCCACACTGATCTTCGCGGTCGGGGTGCTGCTGATGGGCGTCCTGGTGGTGCGTCGGGTCCCCGGCGGCCTGTTGATCGGTATCGCCATCACGACGGTGCTGTCGATCGTGCTGGAGCGGATCTTCGATTACGGGTCCAGCGTCGACAACCCCTCCGGCTGGGGTCTCAGCGTGCCCGACATCCCCGATGCCCTCGGTGGTCTGCCCGATCTCAGCCTGGTCGGTGACGTCGACCTGTTCGGCGCGTTCACCCGGATCGGTGTGCTCGCGGCGTCGGTGCTGGTCTTCGCGCTGGTGCTCTCCAACTTCTTCGACGCCATGGGCACGATGACCGGCCTCGGCAAGGAGGCCGGGCTGGCCGACGAGAAGGGCAACCTGCCCGGTATCGGCCGAGCGCTCGTCGTCGAGGGGACCGGCGCCATCGCCGGCGGTGCCGCCTCGGCGTCGTCGAACACGGTGTTCGTGGAGTCCGCGTCCGGTATCGCCGAAGGTGCGCGCACCGGCCTCGCCAACGTGGTGACCGGAATCCTGTTCCTGGTGGCGATGTTCCTGACGCCGCTCTACGAGGTGATCCCGCTCGAGGCGGTCGCCCCCGCGCTGGTGGTCGTCGGCGCCATGATGATCGGCCAGCTCACGACCGTCGACTTCAAACGGCTCGACTACGCGCTGCCGGCCTTCCTGACCGTCGTCTCGATGCCGTTCACGTACTCGATCGCCAACGGTATCGGCATCGGCTTCATCAGCTGGGTCGTGATGGCGACCGCGGCGGGCAAGGCCCGCACTGTGCATCCGTTGCTCTGGTTCGTCGCCGCGATCTTCGTCGCCTACTTCGCGCGCGGACCGATCTCCGACCTCATCGGCTGACGGACTTGGTCGTCTGTCCGGGTTTGCCCGTTTCGGTGTCGTCCACCCGGTTCAATTTCGTCGCGGACGGGCAGCGAGGCCGATTTCCTGGCCTACGATTTGGCAATGCATGCACCTTATGGTGACGGAAGTCTGTCCGGCGACCTGTCCCTCGCCGTGGTGCGCCTGGCGCGCCGACTCCGAGGTCGGCGGGAGAACAAGCTGGTCTCGCTCACTCAGCTGTCCGCCCTCAACACGCTGCACCACGAGGGCCCGATGACACCAGGTGCGCTCGCGGCCGCCGAGCGGGTTCGCCCGCCGTCGATGACCAGGGTCATCGCCTCGCTGTCGGATCTCGGGATGATCAAGCGCGAACCCCATCCCACCGACGGCCGTCAGGCCATCGTGACGTTGTCCCCGGAAGGCGTCGAAGTCGTGACCGACGAACTCGCCGCCCGCACGGCATGGTTGAGCGACCGCCTCGCGGAACTGTCCGCCGAGGAGCGGGACATCCTGCGCGAGGCCGTGCGCATCGCCAACAAGATCCTCGGGCAGGCCGACACCGACGTCCCGCGCTCACGCGCGATCTGACTCAGAAGAACGTGCCCGAGAAGGGTGCGCGGTCGGTCATGAACGCGTGATCCAGCGCGCGCAGCGTCGCCGGGGAGTCGACGCGCAGCCGTCTCGCCGCCGCGAAGGCCGAGGGTCGGATCCCGCCGAGGTAGATGCTCGACAGCACCGAGATGTCGAGCGAGACGGTGGGCGTCGCTCCCGACTTCGCCGGCGCGACGATCGCCCCGCCCTCGCGTACCGAGATGTCGAAAACGCCTCCGTGCCCGCGGAATTCGTCGGTCACCTCGATCACGGCGTCCAGGTCGGCGGCATAGTGACGGGCGCCGAGGGCGGCTGGGACGTCGAGGATGCGCAGCCACATCGTGTCGGCGGTCCCGGTGACCGACACCGACCGCGGATTCACGAGTTTCTGTGACAGCGGGTCGTCGACCGGGATGGTCGCGGTGAGCGAGGGGATGAGGTCGAGGCTGATCAGGACGCGCCACAGATCGGTGTGTGCGTCGTCGGTGACCGCGAAGACCTCGTTGACCTCGCCGCGCACCGCGCCGGTCTCGTCCTTGTAGATGCGGTAGCTCGCGTAGCCGTCGGCGTGCAGCAGGTAGTGCAGACCGCTCGCCGACAGCGGCCGCTCCGACGCCCGGTCGGCCAGGATGGGATTCCACCAGGCGGGGGTGCGGGTGAGCGCGCCCGGGGTGGTCAGCGTCCACCGTGCGTGGAGGTCGGGGATCGCGGCGGCCACCGCGTCGGCGTCGGCATACCGGACGGTGGCATCGTCGGGCTGGGCCGCGCGCATCTGGGCGCCCGGGCTCAGCGACACCGAGTTCGCGAAGCATGCCGGTCCGAAGCCGAAGCGTTCGTAGATGGTGCCCTCACTCGCGGTGAGGATTCCGAAGGTGTACTTCTCCGATTCCCACTGCTCGACGAGTTCGGTGAGCATGCGGCGGAGGATGCCACGCCGCCGGTGGGTCGACGCCACCGAGACCCACGACAGTCCGGCCGCGTCGGACACGCCACCGCCGGGCAGTGACATCGACATCCGGTAGAACATCGCCACCCCGACGAGGGGCCGCCTGTCCAACCCGGTGTCGCGCACCAGTACGACGTCGTCGTCGGCGACCTTGCCGCGCAGATCGGCGACCTCGTCGTCGGGCAGCGGGTTGCGCATGGCGAACGCGCGGGCATCGGTGGTGATGATGTCGGCCCAGTCCGCGTCGGTGGCGCGGGCGAGGGACAGACGTGACATCGGAGTCGAATCGCTGGTCACGCCCTCCACAGTTTCACACCCGTGCGCTGCCGGTTTCGTCCGGGTGGCAGACTGTTGCGGTGCCCGGGCTCGCAGTGAACGTGATCGACATCGACGACCCGGAGGACCCGCGCGTCGACGACTTCCGCGACCTCAACTCCGTCGACCGCCGGCCCGATCTCCCGGTTCTGCCCGGCGGGCGCCCGGGCCGCGGTCTGGTCATCGCCGAAGGTGTTCTCGTCGCCCAGCGGATGATCGCGTCACGGTTCGCGACCCACGCCTTCCTCGGTGTCGCGAAACGCCTCGACGAGCTCGACGCCGATCTCCGTGATCCCGGGCTGGCCGGTGTCCCGTTCTTCCGCGCCACCGCCGAGGTCATGGCCGAGATCGTCGGCTTCCACCTCAACCGCGGCGTGCTCGCCGTGTCGCGCCGACCGCCCGTGCTCACGGTGCCGGAGGTCCTCGAGAGCGCGCGGACCGTTGCGATCCTCGAAGGTGTGAACGACCACGAGAACATCGGGTCGATCTTCCGCAACGCCGCCGGATTGGGTGTCGACGCAGTGCTTTTCGGTCAGGGTTGCGCCGACCCGCTGTACCGCCGATGCGTGCGGGTGTCGATGGGCCATGCACTGCTCGTGCCGTTCGCGAGATTCGACGACTGGCCGCGCGGCCTGGACGTGGTGCGGGAACGCGACTTCCAGCTGGTCTCGTTGACGCCCGATCCCGCCGCCGTGACCCTGGCCGAAGCCGTCACCGCCGAGAAGGTCGGCTTCCTGGTCGGTGCGGAGGGCCCCGGTCTCACCGCGTCGGCGATGGCGGCCACCGACGTGAAGGCGCGCATCCCGATGAGCCGGGGCACCGACTCGCTGAACGTGGCGACCGCTGCGGCCGTTGCGTTCTACGAGCGCGCCCGGTCGGGCACCATGGGATCGTGACCGTCAAGCGGGAGGGTGTCGAACCGACGCCGTGGGCCCTGGGGCTGATCGTCGGCGCCTCGTGCGCGCTGTTCGCCGCATTCGTCTTGGTCGGCGTCTACCTGCTCATCGGCGAGATCCTGCGGTTCCTCGGGATCGCCGCCGTATTGGTCGTCGCGGGCGGACTCGGATGGACCCTCTGGGAGTTCCGGGCGCGGCCCGTGTGGCGGTGGGTCGTGTGGGGACTGCTTCTCGGCTTCCTCGCCGGGGTCGCGTCGTCGATCGCGTTGCTCGCGCTGGGACGTCCCGCACCCTAGAACCCGAAGTACTCGCGGATGCGCCCGCGCTTGCGAGCGTCCTGACCTGGCGATCCCGTCCGCTCCCGGGCGCGCGAAGCCGTTGCGGCGCGGTAGTTCTCGTAGTCGGCCGCGGTCGGTTCGTATTCGGTCGGGTGCAACGCGAAGCAGGTGACGGTGATCTGGGCCGGGTCGAGGTCGGACTCCGCGAGCGGGTGGGTGTAGCGGAACCCGAGCCACGCACGGTTCGATTCCTCGGCGAGGTGCGCGGGATGGAAGGGGAGCGACATGGGTGCGGTGGGCACGCCCTCGGCGTGGCTGAGCGGGTGTTCGCCACCCCAGAACGGCTTCTCGAACGTGAACGGCAGGCCGTGGTCCTCGTGGATGGTGACCGGGTCGGCGGCGAAGGAGCGTCGGAGCGTCCCCGACTCCCACCGGGCGAACACTCCGAGTGAGGAGTCGGGCTCGGTGTAGAGGAGGGTCGTGGTCGCGCTGGGGCGGATCCGTGCGAGCGCGCGGGTCAGCGTCGACGGCGTGGTCGTCTCGAACAGCGAACACGACACGACGGCGAGCGGACCGTAGAACCCGGCGTAGACGTGGGTGTCGCGGACCGCGGCAGCGGACGCGAGGTCGGTGTCGACGAGCGGGACCAGGACGCTGTCACCGAAGACGGTCGTCGCAACCTGCTGTGCGTGCTGGGAGTCGTTGGCCGGATGCGAGCGGAGAATCGCGGCCGGGTCGTCGGTGTCGATGAACCAGACCGTCGCCGCGCGCGCGGAGGACACTCAGCTGTTCCCGTTGCTGCGCACGCCGAGCAGGACATCCTCCCACGCCGGGACCGCCGGTTTACGTGCCTTCTTGCGGCGCGGACGTTCGGGGCCGGACGACGGTGCGGGCACCGATTCGTCGGCGTCGGCGTCGTCGGCGTTGGAAGTGGCCGCCGCGTCGTCCGTGTCCGAGGCTTCGGCGGTGGCGGCGGACGGCTCGTCGTCGAATCCGAAGTCGAACGGCACGGCGCCGTCGTCCTCGGCCGCGGTGCGGCGGTCGTGCCGGGCGCGCTGCGCACCGATGATCGAGGCTGCGTCGATGGTGACCTCTTCGCGTCCGTCCGGGGTCGTCTCGACAGCGACTTCGGGGGTGGCGACCGGGGTCAGCCGACGACGGGGCGCGATGGTCTCGGGATGGGTGAGTTCGTCGGCCAGGTCGTCGAGCGGGTCGACGCTGCCACCGTGCGATCCCGGCTGGTAGCGCCAGTGCGCCAGGTTGTCGGTGCGTCCGACGCTCCACGCGACCTGGACCACCCAGTACCCGTCGTCGCCCTTCCATGCGTCCCAGTCGGCGTCGTTGGGATTCTGGCCGTAGGCGAGGAGTCCCTCGGCGACCGACTCGACCAGTGTCGCCACTGCCGGGCCGTCATGGCGGATGGGATGCGCGGCGCCGGCGAGTTCGGTGGCGCGGCTGCGTTCGAGGAGGACCGGGTGGGCGAAACGTTCGATCTTGTCCACACCCACCCCGGCTGCGGCCGCCACCTCGGCGACGGTTGCACCCGCTCGGATTCGTGCCTGGATCTCGCGTGGCCGCAATGCACTCTCCATCTCGATCTCGATCTGTCCCAGTCGTGAGATGTCGCCGCGGGCGGCGGCGCGGAGGCGTTCGTCGGAGGCGATGCGGAATTTCTCGCCCGATTGCGGGTCCTGGCAGATGACATGGGAGCCGTCGGTTTCCACCCCGACGACGCGGAGCTCACGCATCTGCTCCTCCTCCGGTCGGTGCACGCATTGGGGTCACATTAACTCACCGATCTGCCGGTTCACTGTGGGACACGCGGCAAAACCGCAGTTCAGCACGCGTGGGGCGCAAGCGACGCCAGCGATCGATGCGTCGTATGTGGTCTGTGGGAACCAGGCTACCGGTTCGGTGAAGCACCACCGGCGCGCCGCAACGATCTGTGCGGCGCGCCGGCGACGAGTTGTCGAGGAGGCGATCAGAGGCGCTCGACGATGTAGTCGATGCACTGGGTGAGCTTGCTGACGTCCTCCGGCTCGATGGCCGGGAACATGCCGATGCGCAGCTGGTTCCGGCCGAGCTTGCGGTACGGCTCGGTGTCGACGACCCCGTGCGCGCGAAGGATCTTCGCGACGGCCGCGGCATCGACATCGTCGTTGAAATCGATGGTGCCGACGACCTGGCTGCGGTTGGCCGCCTCGGTGACGAACGGCGTCGCGAACTCGCTCGCCTCGGCCCACTGGTAGAGACGCGAGCTGGAATCGGCGGTGCGCGAGACGCACCAGTCGAGGCCGCCGTTGTTGTTCATCCACTCGATCTGGTTGGCGAACAGCAGCAGCGATCCGACGGCCGGGGTGTTGTAGGTCTGGTTCTTGCTGCTGTTGTCGACGGCGGTCGGCAGCGACAAGAACTCCGGGCACCAGCGATCTGTCTCGGCGATCTCGGCGATGCGTGCGAGCGCGCGCGGGCTCATCAGCGCGACCCAGAGCCCGCCGTCGGCGGCGAAGCACTTCTGCGGCGCGAAGTAGTAGACGTCGGCGTCGGCGACGTTGACGGGCAGACCGCCCGCGCCCGAGGTGGCGTCGATGGCGATGAGCGCGTCATCCGAACCGGCGGGACGGACGACGGGCACCGCGACGCCCGTCGAGGTCTCGTTGTGTGCCCAGCCGATGAGGTCGACGCCGCCGAAGTCGTCGACGGTCAGCGCGGCCGGGTCGGGCGCGGTGCCGGGGTCGGTCGAGATGACCGCGGGCGAGTCGAGGAAGGGGGCCTTCTTCGAGACCGTCGCGAACTTCGACGAGAACTCGCCGTAGGTGAGGTGCAGTGAACGCTGCTTGATCAGGCCGAACGCCGCGGCGTCCCAGAATGCCGTGGTGCCGCCGTTGGAGATCACGACCTCATAGCCCTCGGGCAGCGAGAACAGGTTCGACAGACCCTCGCGGATCGAGCCGACGACGTTCTTCACCGGTGCCTGACGGTGGCTGGTGCCGAACACCGACGCGCCGGTGTCGACGAGGGACTGCAACTGCTCGGGGCGAACCTTCGACGGCCCGCATCCGAAGCGGCCGTCCGACGGCAGCAGGTCGGCGGGCAGGGTGATGGATGCGGTGGCGGCTTCGCTCATGACGGCAATTCTAGGGAGTGGCCCCGGCCACCTCGGGTTCGGTCCCTGCAACCCGGCGAACGGTGCGGGTTCTGGGTCGAATGGCCGCCGCACAGAGACGCTGGCTTCACCGAAAGCTGCGCTGGTTGCGTCCCGACCCCGGGCAACCAGTTGCATATCTCCGTCGTAGTCAGGGTGAAGGCCATGTGGGGTACTGCGGAAGCACAGGAACGAGGTCTCGCTGGACGGGTTCCAGTGAAACCGAAACGGTATCGGCAGTTAGATCGGAGTCGCGGTACGCAGGATGACTTCGTGCCAAGGCAAGCCCATGATCCGCGCATCGTGATAGTCGTGCGTCGTCGAACCGAACGCCCTTATACGAAACTTGCCACGGAAGAAAGGCGTCAAATCGAGGTGCTCGGTCACCAGTTTCATGAATGTCGCCACGCGGACGGTCAGCGCGTGGGTCCTTGGCATCTGCTGGACGGACGGCGTCTATCTCGAAACCCCAACCTGCAAGGGGGCCGCCTACTTTCGGATCGTCCGCGAACTCCGCAACGAAGCCGAAATTGTATAAACATCCAATTGCCTTGATGCTGGTCGGTGTCGACTGAATTGACACCAAATGCATGAAAATCGTTCCGCTGCGCGCGGTTAGGTTCCCAGGGTCACCGCTGAAGTCGTCGCCTCCGAACCTCTCGTATGCCTCGGCGGCAGCGCGTTCCGCGCCGGGGTAGTTGCGGGAACCTGGCACGCCTAGCAGCGAAGCGGCTTCACCTGTGGCTCGGACCACCTCGCCCTGGCGGGAGAACAGGCTGATGCCTGGTTCTGCCGACCAAACGACCGTGAAGTTGCCAGCGAGATCTGACGGGAATCTGTAGTCGCTGGCGTCGGAAGGTCGAGGCTGAGTAAGTTCCGCGGCATGTTCCGAGCTTGAGAGGATTGCCGGTACGTCCGGGCCCGCACAGGCTGCGACAAGGAGTGCCAATGCTGGGAAAAGTGCTGTCGCGCTAGCCAGTTTCATTCTCGAGTTCCGTCCAGAATCCATTCTCGATACGTCGTTAAATCGGACCCGTCATACCGGCTGTTCTCTGGCGTCAAACCTTCCTCCACGCCCTCGTCCCAGTAGTCGGCTTCACCGCCGGGCGTGAACTCTCTTTGATATTTGGTCGCCAGCACCGTCCTGATCGCTTGGTCCAACTGACTAGCGTCACCGTCCGACTGTTCTAACATATCGGATAACGGTTTGAGTGTGCCGCTTGAGTCGTACCATTCAGCAGGTCCCGAAACGCCCGCGGACGTGAGCATGGAGTAAGCGAAAGATAGTTTTTGCGATTCGCTGTCACCAATTCCGAATGCTGTGTCATCTGACGGGAGGTTAAATGGAACGTCGTCGTTGATTTCGGGCCCGGCAATCCAAGGGGCCGCGCCTCCAACGAGTGCGGAAGGTACCGCTCCGTGGGGGACCAACGTCAGGGCGTAACTGGCAGAGGAAAGTATTTTTACGGTGTTCTGAGTCGCGGCTTCTGATCGCTTGACCTCGCTGTCTCGATCAAGTTCTTGATCATATTGAGCACCGTAGATTCCGGCCTGTCCTAATTGCAGGAGTTCGCCACTGGTGAGGCCGAGGCTTTGTGCCAGGTGAGGTTCGGATAGAACCAAGGAAGCGTTCATGTTAGCGCGGGCTAGTAGGTCCCGATATAATTCAGTCGCTGCGTTTATTCCGTCGGGATTCTCGTCTGTAGGGTCGCCACCGTTGGGCGAGTCGTCTGACGCGATCAGGCTAAACATGCGGATCGCTCGTGCTCGGAATTCGTTGGGTCGTTCGTGGTCGGCAAGCTCAAGATCGGGATGACCGTGTATCTGCGGTGATGAATCGGGATTCGCGAGGTAATTGAGGTAGGGTAGCGAGGCCTTTCTGAGTGCATCTGCCAGGTGAGGGTTGATCTTTCCTAACGCATCCCCGTCGTCATTGGTGTTCATCAGGCCCTTGAAGTTGTTGTTGCCGTCTGTAGAGGTTGCGAAATCCCACAGACCAGCGTATGCGCGGTCGGCTTGCGCAATCTTTGCAGGATCTCCCGTGCTGCTGTACTCGTGGATCCAGTCGACCAAGCCGCTAGCAGTATGGCCGTGGTCGTCCCAGTCGTGTCGCATCACGTGACCGACGGTCTCGTCTCGGTCATAATCCGCCAGTTTGGCGCCATCCGAGTACTCACCGGTGAGAATCGCCGTCGCCGACTCGTGGTTCCTGGTCCCGACTTCGAGGAACTGTCGGATGGTCGACTCGTAGGTACGCTTCAGCTCATTTGGATCGGTTTCGAAAGCCCCGTAGGCGACTTCAGGTCGTTGACCGTCACCGCCGATGTCGCGCGACGCTCCCGCGGCGCCTCTGCGAATGAGCTCGGTGCCCAATCTCTCCCCCGGGGGAACGGAACCAGAGTTGCCTAGCAGGCTCGCAAAGGGAACGTCTTGGTATCTCAGGGTCGCGCCGTCGCTTGCACGGTTCTCGGCCCAGTCCTGCACCCAGCCGGGCAGGTACTGATACCCGGTATTCGCGCCGACGTTCTCGTTCGACAGGGTGAGGAGACCTTGGCCGAGCGCCTTGGACCACGAGTCTCCGACGGGTGTGTGCATGCCGTCGAACTTGGACTTCAAGTCGAAGAGCCCTTCGGAGCCCACAGAGCCGTAGAACGTGTGCAGGTACTCCTGGACACCACGCGGGACGTCGTCCAGCTTCTCGCCGTTCATCAGACGAACGATCTGCTCGTCGCTCAGACCCGCGGCTCGCAAGTTTCGTCCGACCGCGGCAGCCTCTTCGTCGGTCCAGCCATCGGCGGCCAGCTGGCCGTGACGACGCCCGTCCTGCGCGCTGAGCGTGAGCGCCGGCGGTGCGATGGTGTCGAGATTCCCCACCGCGGTCCGGATCAGCGCGGCGTGGTCCGATGCTATGGCGGCCAGCTCGTCGGCTTTCCCCTTAACGTAGCTGGTCATCTCGCGTTCCTTGTCGGCTATCTGACCAGGAGTGAGGTCGTCGTCCTCCTTCGGGACGTACCGCATCTGCCAAGCCGGGTCGGACTCGCTGATGAGCACGAAGCGCTGCATCGAGGCGCCTAGCAGGGCGCCGTTCACGGCAATCTTCGACGAGTCGATTGCCGAAGCGGCATTGTTCAGCGCCGTCTGGAGGTCGTCGACCTTGCCGGCGACCTTCTTTGCCCATCCGTTCTGGTCGCTCGCCCGCGCATTGGCCGCAGACCTGGCGCCGCCGGCCCAGGACGTGTTCGGCACTTGGTCAACCGTTCGTTCCGCAGCCTCAGAGTTCTCGCGGATGGCGTCGGAGAGTCCGGTCAGCTTTGCTTCCGCCAGCTCCCACGGCCGCCACGAATCCATGATCACCTTGGTGAGAGCCGGGCTCCCACTCATCGGGGCGCCTCGCTGTCCGGGAGCGCGGACAGCGTCCGGAACTTGGTCGCGTTCTCGTCGTCGACGTCCACTGCGATCGTGCGAGCCGCACGCACCGCGGAGGCGAACGTCTCCCACTGCCCGGATACGGCGGTCTGTGCCTGCGTCAGCTTCGCGGTGGCGTCGGCACCCGCGCCGACGAGCGGTGAGTTCGGCATCGCTGAGCTGATGGTCGCGCTGATGTCCGGCCGCGGCGCGGACTCGATGAAGTACCCCATGCCCTCGAGTGCACCTGCGACGCCGTCCATCGCACCTGAGTTGACGACAAAATCCCCGCTCATCGTTCCCCCGACAGTCGTTGTGAGCACGTGACTTGGGGAACACTTTACGATGCCGGACGCGACCCGACGAGCGGGTGTCCACAACCGACCCCGACCAGGCTGAACCTGGCCGCGCCTGTGGAAGGGGTCTACAGGCCCGGCTTCACGACGTCACCCCAGCCCTCGACGTCTTCGGGGCGCCGGGGGCTCGGGCCGGTGTAGATCGCGGCCGGGCGGACCAGCTTGCCGAGGCGCTTCTGCTCGAGGATGTGCGCACACCAGCCGGCGGTCCGGCCGCAGGTGAACATCGCCGGCATCATGTGCGTCGGCACCTCGGCGAAGTCGAGGATGACCGCCGCCCAGAACTCGACGTTGGTCTCGATGGCGCGGTCGGGGCGTCGTTCCCGGAGTTCGGTGAGCGCGGCCTGCTCGAGTGCGGCGGCGATCTCGAAGCGGGGGACGCCCAATTCCTGGGCGGTGCGGCGGAGCACGCGGGCACGCGGGTCCTCCGCGCGGTAGACGCGATGCCCGAAGCCCATGAGCTTCTCCTTGCGGTCGAGGATCCCCTTCACGAGTCCACGTGCGTCGCCGGTGTTCTCGACCTCTTCGATCATCGGCAGCACGCGTGCGGGGGCGCCGCCGTGGAGGGGGCCGGACATGGCGCCGATCGCACCCGACAGCGAGGCCGCGACATCGGCTCCGGTGGAGGCGATCACCCGTGCGGTGAACGTCGACGCGTTCATGCCGTGCTCGGCGGCGCTGACCCAGTAGGCATCGATCGCGGCGATGTGCCGGGGATCGGGGTCGCCCTTCCAACGGGTCATGAAACGTGCGGTGACGGTGTCGCATTCGTCGATGACGTGCTGGGGGACCGCGGGCTGGTGGATGCCGCGGGCGGACTGCGCCACGTACGACAGCGCCATCACCGACGCGCGGGCGAGGTTGTCGCGGGCGGTCTCGTCGTCGATGTCGAGGAGCGGCTGGTAACCCCAGATCGGGGCGAGCATGGCGAGCGCGGCCTGGACGTCGACGCGCACGTCACCGGTGTGGATCGGCAGTGGGAACGGTTCGGCGGGCGGCAGGCCGTCGCCGAACTTGCCGTCGACCAGGAGGGCCCACACGTCGGCGAAGGTCACCTTGTTCTCGACCAGGTCCTCGATGTCGACGCCGCGGTAGCGGAGGTTGCCGCCGTTCTTGTCCGGTTCGGCGATGTCGGTCGTGAAGGCCACCACGCCCTCGAGTCCGGCGACGAAATCCTCGGGAACAGTGTTGGCCATGGCAACCCACCTCACTCGACGTCCGTGTCGTGCATCCGCGGGGATGCAATCCACGTGGAACTGTAGATCAGCACGACGCCCCGCGTGTACCCCGGAGTAACGACCGAGGTCGGAGTAGCGTCAGGAAAGTGCCGGACCAGTCGCGCGACCCCATCGACCTGCCGAACATGCGTGTCGGATATGGCGGCGGGATCCCACCCAACATCGGTGAGGGCGACCGCGCCGCCGGTGCCGACGGTATCCGCGAGAACCTCGATCCGAGTTGGCTTCGCGGCGACCCGCCGTGGCTGGATCTGTTCGGTGTCTGGCTGCGCGAAGCCGTCGACGCCCGGATCGCCGAACCCAACGCGATGGTCCTCGGCACCGTCGACGCGGCCGGCCGGCCGTCGACCCGAACCGTTCTGTGCAAGGGAGTCGACGCGAACGGAGTGGTCTTCTTCACCGGCTACGACTCGGACAAGGGCCGGCACCTGGCCGCGAATCCCTATGCCTCGGTGACATTCCCCTGGATCGGACTCGAGCGCCAAGTGCACTTCCGCGGTCCGGTCGAACACGTCAGTGCTGAAGAGGTCCAGGCGTATTGGGAGCTGCGGCCCCGCGGATCCCAGTTGTCGGCCGCGGCGTCGGAACAGTCACGGCCCATCGGCAGCCGCGTCGAACTCGAGCAGAAGGCAGCGAACCTCGCGGACGCCTACGGCGGCTTCGACGGCGGCGCGGACGTGCCGGTCCCGTCCGATTGGGGCGGATACCGCATCGTCCCGGTCGAGGTCGAGTTCTGGCAGGGGCGAGCGAACCGCCTGCACAACCGTGTTCGGCTGACCCACGTCGATCACTCCTGGCGCGCCGAACGGCTGCAACCCTGAGCGTCGACACCCGTTCTGCGGGCCGTCAGCGGTAGTCGAGGCGGTTCGGGTCGAGTCTGGCGATACCGCACTGCGCCTGGGCGAAGATCGGTGCCCGGTACACATGGTGCGCGACGCGTACGCCGTTCACCCAGATCGTGCAGCGAGCGTAACCGCCCCACGACGTGATGTTCGCGGCTGTCTGCTGCCGCTTCTTATGGGACGTGAAAGTGGTTGTGGTCGACCACAGCCTGGTCTTCGGGTTGTAATCGCGCAGGTTCATGCCTACCCCGACGGTGCGCGGCGACATCCGGTTGAGGCCGTCGACCCACCAGTAGCTGTAGGTGCTCTGCTGATCCGAGGCGACCTGCACCGTGATCCGATCACCGGCGGTCGGATACCGAGGGCTGGCGTGCGCCGTCCCCGGGATGGCAAGTCCCAGCACGACGGCCACCGCGACCGTCACCATCGTCGTCCAGCGTCGAATACCCATACTCGTCCCCTTCTTCGATCCCCGACCAAGGTGCGAGTGCTCCCCGGGCGGAACGACCTTAGCGGAGGCCGCCCAACACTCGGCGCCCACTCTCCACAGGTGGCCGTCCGAGTGCCTGGGTGACCGAACCTCGGCGGGCAGTCATAGCATCGTGGAAATGGCCCGCCTTCTCGCCGACACCGCGCCCCTGCGCAACCAGTACTTCCGGCGGCTGTGGCTGGCGAACATCGTGACCGTGATCGGCGCACAGCTGAGCGTGGTCGCCGTGCCGGCACAGATCTACGAGGTCACCGGCAGTTCGGCCTATGTCGGCCTGACCGGTGTGTTCGGCCTCGTCCCGCTCGTCGTCTTCGGATTGTGGGGCGGCGCGCTGGCCGACGTCGTCGATCGCCGCACCCTGTTGATCATCACGACCACCGGTCTCATTGTCTGCAGTGCACTGTTCTGGGCCCAGGCCGCGGTTGGCGGGCAGAATGTCTGGATCGTGTTGGTGCTCTTTGCTGTTCAGCAGGCGTTTTTCGCCGTCAACCAACCGACGCGGACCGCGGTGCTCCCACGACTGCTCGACACCAAGGACCTGCCCGCCGCGCTGTCGTTGAACATGACGGTCATGCAGGCGGGTGCCATCGCCGGGCCGCTGGTCGGTGGGTCGCTGATCCCGGTGCTCGGCTACTCGCTGCTGTACTTCGTGGACACCCTGTTTCTCTTGCCGACGCTCATCGCCGTGATCATGCTGCCGTCCCTGCGGCCGGAGAGTGACGCCGCGCCCAAGGTTGCGGGACTGCGTTCGGTCATCGACGGCCTTCGGTACCTGGCCGGGCACAAGATCCTCCTGGCGTCCTTCCTCGTCGACCTCATCGCCATGATCTTCGGCATGCCGCGGGCACTGTTCCCGCAGATGGCCCACGAGAACTTCGGCGGTCCCGAGGGCGGCGGGATCGCCTTCGCCCTGCTGTTCACGGCGATCGCCGCGGGTGCCGTCGTCGGCGGGATCTTTTCGGGGTGGGTCGCGCGCGTGCAGCGACAGGGTCTCGCCGTCATCGTGTGCATCATCATCTGGGGTCTCGCGATCACCGGGACCGGGATAGCGGTGTCGTTCGCCGACGGTACGGCCATGCCGATGCTCGTCGTGGCGGTCGTGCTGCTGATGATCGGCGGCGCGGCCGACATGGCGTCGGCGGCGTTCCGCCAGACCATCCTGCTGGCTGCCGCGACCGACGAGGTCCGTGGCCGGCTGCAGGGTGTGTTCATCGTGGTGGTGGCCGGCGGCCCGCGGATCGCCGACGTCGCCCATGGCGCCGCAGCCGCCTCGATCGGGGTCGCCGCCGCGACAGCATTCGGCGGCATCGCGGTCGTCGTCGCGACGATCATCGCGGCGTTGCTGATCCCGGCCTTCGTGCACTATCGCGCCGGTCAGCGGACCTGAGAACGGGTTCCGCCGACCAGCGCAGCCTCGCAATCGGTGCCACCATGGACGCCATGACCGCCGCCCCTGCCACCGGATTCGACGTGCCGCTCATCGACATCTCGCCGTATACGCGGAACGGCGATCCCGCCGATCGGGCCGTGGTCGCGGCGAGGTTCGACGACGCGGCGAGTTCGGTCGGCTTCATCCAGGTCGTGGGGCACGAGATACCGGCGGCGGTGATCGACGAGTTCACCGCGGTCATGGACGACTTCTTCGCCCTTCCACTCGAGCTGAAGAAGACCTACCGCACGCCTCCCGAGATCAACCGGGGATACGCACCACCGAAGTCGGAGTCTCTCTCCCTGTCGCTGGGCGTCGAGTCCGCAGGGCGTATGAACGACTTCTTCGAGGCGTTCAACGTCGGTGTCGAGGCGACGCAGTACCCCGAACTCGACCTGCCGGCCGACCAGTACGCGATGAACACCTGGCCGGCGGTCGCCCACTTCCAGGCGGCGGTCTCGGCGTACTTCGGCGAGGCCAGACGCGTCGCGCACACTCTGACGAGGATCTTCGCCGACGCCCTCGACCTGCCCGCGGACTTCTTCGAGGGATTCACCGACCACTCGCTCGACGTGCTGCGGATGAACAACTACGCCCTGCCCCCGGGCGAGATCGAACTCGACGGCGAGCTGACCGGCATGGGGGAGCACACCGACTACGGCATCGTGACGGTGCTGTGGGCCGACCAGGTCAGGGGTCTCCAGGTCCTCGACCAGGGCGGTGTATGGCACGACGTGACCCCCGCCGACGGTGCCCTGCTCATCAACCTCGGTGACCTCATGGCGCGCTGGACCAACGAGCGCTGGACGTCGACCCTGCATCGGGTGAAGCCGCCGGTTGTCGACGGCACGGTGGAGCGGCGTCGATCGGCGGCCTACTTCCACGACGGAAACCTCGACGCCATGATCACGACGCTGCCGTCGTGCGTCGGAGCCGGCAGTCGCTATTCGCCGATCACCGTCGGCGAGCACATCGGCGCCAAGCTCGCCGGCTCGCGCGCGGGGCGTCCCAATCCGCATGCCAGTCGTGAGGCGGGCCGCGTCCGGCAGGCGATGCGCCGGAGTCAGGGGCAGCAGTAGACGACAGGTCGGGGCGTCTCAGTCCGCAGTGAGCACACCCGGGTACGACGCTCGCCGCGCGGCTGTCACCGGGCAATAGTGCATCGGGTTGTCGCGTTCGGTGTCCGGCGGAAGATTGCGTTTGGGCGTGTGCACGATCGGTGCATCCACGGCGACCTTGCCGTGCACGCGATCCCACGCATCGCGCGGTCGGGGGTGGCGCAGTGCCCGCTTGGGTAGGAGCTTGTGCATCACGAGGTTGATGCCCTTACCCACCAGACGGAATCGACGTTCGTCCTTGTCGGTCCACTCGAGCCCGAGGATCTCGCGGATCGGCTCGTCGTAGAACCCGGTGGTCAGCCACATGAACAGTTTCTGGTTCTGCGGCACCAGGTACCGGTCCCACAGCCACGTCGGGACGAAGCTCAGGAACGGCGGGGGCGGCAGCTGGGTGATGTCGAGGACCGTGCGGACCGACACGTGATCACGAAGCACGTTGCGGCACATGTGGTCCCAATACTCCAGGAAGTCCTCGTAGGTCTCCGGGACGGGACGCATGGAGACGCCGTACTGGGCGTACCATGCTTTGGACTCCTCGAAGAGCTGACGCTTCTGGTCCTCGGTGAGGAAGGGGCCGAAGCGTTCGCACAGTCGGACGTTGCCGTACCAGAACGTGGCGTGGGCCCAGTAGAAGACGTCGGGATCCAATGCGTGATAGCGGGACCCGTCCTCCATGGTGCCCTTGACGGTGAGGTGGTAGTCGCGCACCTCTTCCCCCGTCCGGGCACCCGGGATGACGGAGTCGAAGACGACGCCGCTGATCGGGTACAGGGAGCGCATCAGGCGCTGCCACCGTTCGCCGAAGAAGTCCGAGTGGTCCCACACCGCCGCACCCAGCTTGGGATGCATGTTCTGGATCGACCCGGCCCACAGACCTTGGAACATCCCCGTCCAGGTCCCCCAGATCTGCCAGGTCAGCGAATCCGGGCCAAGGGGTTCGTAGCCGTGTGTCGCCGACGACGCCGCGCCGGCCGGGCAGGTGGCCTCGGCCGACGCGGCGTCGACGGGACAGGTGTCCTGGGAAGCGTGCAGAACCTCGGCCATGAGACGAAACGATAGGTTCGTCTCACTCGGGTGTCAACCGAGGTCTACCGGGAGTCACTCCGGATTCTCGTGGGTCACCGCCCGGTACCCGCGCGCTCCGGCGCGGTCGACGGCGGCGCGAACGAGACCGAACACGAGTCCTTGCAGCGCGGCGGCCACGAGAACCTCGGTGTTGCTGCGCTCGAGATCCTTGGGATCGGGCGCCGACTCGTCGTCGGAGATCCGCTTCCAGATCTGCCCGAACACCGCGCCGGCGGCGATACCGCCGAGCACGCTGGTCGCGAGGGACATCGGTTTGTACATCGCCTTCGATACGGCACTCATGACAGCTCCTTGCTCTTGGCTCGACTACAACCGTCCGACGGCGGACTCTCAGCGACGACGGCCGGTCAGCGACGACGGCGGCGGATCACGATGAACGCGCCCAGCGCCACCACCGCGGCGACGGCCGCACCGATCAACACGGTCTGGTTCTCCTGGGCCTTCACCTGCGCGGTATGCGCGGTTTTCGACGCCGCCTCGTTCACCCGCGCCGGGACATCCAGCTTGGCCGCGAGAGCGTCGACCGTCTCGGCCAGCTCCTCCCGCTGTTGTTCGATCGGCGGCGGATCGTCGGTCGGATTCTGGTCGGGATGTGTCTCACTCATCTACAGGTGCTCCTTCACAGTCGCCACGTCACGCTGGACACTCTCGACGGTTCGCTCCGGTGCCGGGGGCACAGCGGATTTCGCGCGCTTGGCGCCGATCGCCGCGGCGGCCCCGCCGATGACCAGCAGCACGACGCCGACGATCACCGCTGCCAGCCACGCCGGCACGGCGTTCGCCAGTCCGAGCACGGCCGCCGCGACCAGCGTGCCGAGGCCGAACAACACCAGCAGCGTGCCCGCGCCGGAAATCCCCGCACCCACCCCGATCCGGGTGCCCTTGCCCTTCATCTCCGCGACGGCGTGCTGCAGTTCGGTCTTCACCAGGGTCGTCGTCTGCTGTTGCAGACGTTCGACGAGTTGCACGGTCGACAAGTCGTTCACAGACGGATCACTCACGCTCGTACCTCCTATCGGGACGCTCGTATGCATTCCCGCGGCGGTCGAAGCCGAAACGTCGTGTCCGCGCGATCAGCACCGACGGAATCGGATCTCCGATCAGCATCGACGAAATCGGATCTCCGATCAGCACCGACGAAATCGGATCTCCGATCCGGGCACCAGCTGCGCGGCCAGGTCCACCGCGCCCGCGGCGAGGACCGCCACCACGGGGTAGCCGCCGGTGACCGGGTGATCGGCGAGGAAGATCACCGGACGGCCACTGGGCGGGACCTGGACCGACCCGTGGGCGATCCCCTCCGAACGGAGTTCGGCGGCGCCGGCGCGATGGGCGAGGAGCGGCTGCGCCGATCCCTCCGCGCGGTCGATCCGCACCCCGACCCGATTGCTGTCGGATCCGACCAGCCACGTTCCGACGAACAGGTCGGACGGCAACTCGAGATGTCCGGCCCGCGGGCCCTCGTGGCACTCCAGCACGACGACACGCGGGTGCTCGCGGTCGGCGGGGGCGGACAGAGTGGTGGGCCAGTCGCCGGCCGCATCGCCCACGGGCAGACGGTCGTCCGTGCCGAGAGGTGGCGGTCCGAGCCCGGACAGCGTATCGGTCGACCGGGAACCCAGTACGGGCTCGACGTCGATCCCACCCCGCACGGCGATGTAGTTGCGCAACCCCCAGCCAGGGGTGTCGAGCGCCAGCTCGTCACCGCCGCGCAGTACCAGTGCCGCGGCGAGCCCCGCGGGGACTCCGTTGTGGCGCACCACGGTATCCGCCCCGGTGACCGCCACCAGGACGTCGGCGTCGACGCATGCCCGGAACCCGCCCAGCGTCGTCTCGACGACTGCCGCCCACTCCGCGTTGCCCACAAGGCGATTGGCCAGCGCGAGGGCCCCACGATCAGCACCGCCGGAACCGGGGACACCGAGATCGGCGTAGCCGGGTCGGCCGTGGTCCTGAACAGTCGCGAGGGGTCCCGTCGCGAGAACGGTCAGCGAGGTCATGTGTCGTCGCGTCCGGCGTCGACGAAGCGGACCACCCGGCCCGCAGCGAGCCGGGCGGGGGGATCGGCACCGGCATCCCACAGCCGAACATGGGTGCGGCCCAGCAACTGCCACCCGCCGGGACTCGACCTCGGGTACACCGCGCTGTACCCGGCGGCAATCGCGACCGACCCCTCCGGAACATTCGTGCGGGCCTCCCGGCGTCGGCCGACGGCGTCGAACGGATGCGCTGCCTCGTCGTCGGCGACGAGATACCCGAAACCCGGTGCGAAGCCCATGAACTGGACGCGCCATCGGGTGCGACAGTGCAGCCCGATCACCTCGTCGGTCGTCATCTCCAGTGCCGCAGCGACATCCGGGAGGTCGGCACCGTCGTAGACGACCGGGATGACGATCTCGTCGGTGCTGTGGGTGTCGGGATCGCCCGCGCGCTTCCGACGCCGGAGCGCCCGGCGGACACCGAGTTCGTCCAGCCCGCGGTCGGGACGGGCCTGGACCAGGACGGTGTGCGCGCTGGGCACGAGGTCGGTGACCTCGGGGAGTTCACCACCCCGGATCGCTTCGCGGAGCGCCGCGACCGCGCTGAGTACCGCGGCCGACGGTGAGTGGTCGGCCGAGAAGTCGAGGACCACCGCGTCGGGGCCCGCCGGCAGCTCGTGCATCCAACGAACTTACCCCGCGCGACACAAGGTTCCGGCGCGCGAACTCGTCGAGGTGTCCACGCCCCGATGGCAGACTCGAGACGAGACGCCGGATGCGGGTGCCCGGCGCGGGCCGTGAGGAGGCAGAGTGAGAGAGATCGTCGTCTGCGGTGAGGCGCTCGTCGATGTCGTACAGCAGGGCGGTGGCCGGCACGACACGACCGCCGGCGGTCTGGCGCCGTTGCAGCCCGCCCTCGGGGGTGGCCCGTTCAATGTGGCAATCACGCTGGGCCGGTTGGGGAGTGCGGTCTCTCTGCTGTCCGCGGTGTCCACCGACACCTATGGCGATGCGGTCCTCGACGCACTCCGGGCCGCCGGCGTGGGAACCGCGTTGGTCCAGCGTCGTGACGACCCCACCTCGTTGGCCCTCGCGACCATCGCTGACGACGGTTCGGCGCACTACTCCTTCTATGTGGAGGGCACCGCGGATCGCGCGATCGGCGATCCCGGCGCACTGCCGCCGACGGTGGCGGCGGTCACCTTCGGGACCCTATCTCTGGTCCTGGAGCCCGGTGCCACGGTGTACGAGAACCTGATGCGCAGATGCCGGGCCGAGGGCCGAGTCGTGGTGTTGGACCCGAACATCCGGCCCGCGGTCATCGCCGACCCCGAGGCCTATCGACGACGCTTCCGGAGCTGGATGTCGTCGGTGGACGTGGTCAAACTGTCCGACGAGGACGCGGCCTGGCTCAACGAGGGGTCCGCGGGAAGTACGACGACAGACTGGCTGGCCGACGGTGTGGCCGCGGTCGTCACCACGGAGGGAGCTTCGGGCCTCACCGTTCGCACTGCGGCCGGTGAGGTGACCGC
Source organism: Gordonia sp. SCSIO 19800 (assembly GCF_018132775.1). Lineage (NCBI taxonomy): Bacteria > Bacillati > Actinomycetota > Actinomycetes > Mycobacteriales > Gordoniaceae > Gordonia > Gordonia sp. SCSIO 19800. Next base: position 28,800 of record NZ_JAGRQM010000036.1, read on the forward strand.
ACCGGCTCCGTCCGTCGATGTCGTCGACACGATCGGTGCCGGGGACAGCGTGCTCGGGGGCCTTGTCAACCACCTGGACCGGCGTGGTCGACTCACGCCCGGAGCGGTGCGATCCCTGACCCTCCAGCAGTGGCGGGAAGCGGCTGAATTCGCAGCTCACGTGGCTGCGGTGACGGTCTCGAGGCCCGGCGCCGACCCTCCGTGGGCGGGCGAGCTGAGAAGCGACTAGGTTGTACCTGTGTGTCCTACCCGGTCACTGTAAAAATCTCTGATCTGAATAAGGGGTTCGTGTGTCTGCTGAAACAGTCCCAGCCGACCAGGCGTCCGACACGGCCTCAGCGACCTTCACCTACCCCGGTGGACAGCTGGAGCTCCCGATCCTGAAGGCCACCGAGGGCACCGACTCGGTCGCGCTCGGCAAATTCCTGGCCGAGACCAATCTGACCACCTTCGACGGTGGCTTCGTGAACACCGCGTCGACCAAGTCGGCCATCACCTACATCGACGGTGACGCCGGCATCCTGCGCTACCGCGGAATCCCGATCGACCAGCTGGCCGAGAAGTCGACCTTCATCGAGGTGAGCTACCTGCTCATCTACGGGGAGCTCCCGACTCCGTCGCAGCTCGAGGACTTCACCACCAAGATCCAGCGCCACACCCTCCTGCACGAGGACCTCAAGCGCTTCTTCGACGGATTCCCCCGCAACGCGCACCCGATGCCGGTGCTGTCGAGTGCGGTCAACGCGCTGTCGGCCTACTACCAGGACTCGCTCGATCCCAAGGACGACGAGCAGGTCGAGCTGTCGACGATCCGCCTCCTCGCGAAGCTGCCGACCATCGCGGCGTACGCGTACAAGAAGTCGGCGGGACAGCCGTTCCTGTATCCCGACAACTCGCTGAGCCTCGTCGAGAACTTCCTGCGGATGACCTTCGGCTTCCCCGCGGAGCCCTACGAGGTCAACCCCGAGGTCGCCAAGGCCCTCGACATGCTGTTCATCCTGCATGCCGATCACGAGCAGAACTGTTCCACCTCGACCGTCCGCCTGGTGGGCTCGTCGCAGGCCAACCTGTTCACGTCGATCTCCGGCGGCATCAACGCGCTCTGGGGCCCGCTGCACGGCGGCGCCAACCAGGCCGTGCTCGAGATGCTCGACGACATCCGCGCCGACGGTGGCGACACCAAGGACTTCATGAAGCGGGTGAAGAACAAGGAGGCCGGCGTCAAGCTGATGGGCTTCGGTCACCGCGTCTACAAGAACTACGACCCGCGCGCCGCCATCGTGAAGAAGACCGCCGACACGATCCTGGAATCGCTTGGCGTGCAGGACGACCTGCTCGACATCGCCAAGGGTCTCGAAGAGGTCGCCCTCAACGACGACTACTTCATCGAGCGCAAGCTGTACCCGAACGTGGATTTCTACACCGGTGTCATCTACCGTGCGATGGGCTTCCCGACGCGCATGTTCACCGTGCTGTTCGCGCTGGGACGCCTGCCGGGGTGGATCGCGCACTGGCGCGAGATGCACGAGGACCCGACCACCAAGATCGGCCGTCCGCGTCAGCTCTACACCGGCTACACCGAACGCGACTACGTGCAGATGGGCGATCGCTGAGCGACCGTTCCGACGCACCGCCTGACCGCCGAACACCCGACTCAAAGGAGAGTCCAGTGACCAGCACCGAGAAGCCAGTGGTCGAGTTCCAGGCGGGACCCCCGCCGGCCGACCTCACCATCTCCGACCTCATCGTCGGCGAGGGCGAGGAAGCCGCTCGCGGCGGCATCGTCGACGTCCACTACGTCGGGGTCGACTACGAGACGGGCGAAGAGTTCGATTCGTCGTGGGATCGCGGCCAGTCGGCCAACTTCCCGCTGGACCGGTTGATCCCGGGCTGGCAGGAAGGCATCCCCGGGATGAAGGTCGGCGGACGCCGCCAGCTGACGGTTCCGCCCGAGCTGGCCTACGGCTCCGCCGGTGCCGGACACCGTCTCTCGGGACGGACCCTCGTGTTCGTCATCGACCTGCTCGGAGTGGGCTGACGTCCGCCACCGAACTGGTCTGGCTCAGGCGCGATCTACGCCTGAGTGACCTCCCGCCGCTCGCCGCGGCCGCCTCGAGGACCGATTCGTCGGTCCTCGTTTGCTTTGTGGTGGACCCGCGGCTGGAGAAGTCCGCGGGCGAGCGGCGGCTCGCGTTCCTGTTCGACTCCCTGCGGGAACTGGACGACAAGCTCGACGGCAAGCTGCTGGTCGTGCGGGGCCGACCCGAGGTCGAGATCCCGAAGCTGGCCCGGGCGGTCGACGCCGAACGGGTGCACATCTCCGAGGACTTCGCCCCGTTCGGCCGCCGACGCGACGAGGCCGTCGCCGACGCGCTCGGCGACATCGAGCTCGTGGCGACCGGGTCGCCGTACCTCGTCTCACCCGGTCGCGTCACCAAAGACGACGGGGAGCCGTACAAGGTGTTCACCCCGTACTTCAAGCGGTGGCGTGACCACGGCTGGCGTGCGCCCGCCGACTCGTCGGTGCCTGCGAAGAAGATCGTCGACCCGTCGGACCTGACGAAGGCCGGGCGCATCAAGATACCGAAGTCGCCGACCGGGTTGTCGTTGCCCGCCGGTGAAGACGCGGCGCTCGAGCGGTGGGCCGAGTACGTCGACAACGGTCTCGCCGACTACGACTCCGGCCGCAACGATCCCGCGGGTGACAGCACCAGCCGGATGTCGGCGTATCTCAAATACGGCAACATCCATCCCCGCACGATGGCCGCCGATCTCGGCAAGGGCAAGGGGCCGCAAGCGTATCTACGCGAACTCGCCTTCCGCGACTTCTACGCCGACGTGCTGTTCCACTGGCCACATAGCTTGTGGCACAACTGGAATCGACAGTTCGACGGCATCGACCTCGACACCGACAAGAAGGCCTACGAGCGTTTCGACGCGTGGAAGGCAGGGCGTACCGGTTTTCCGCTCGTCGACGCCGGGATGCGTCAGCTCGCGGAGACCGGGTACATGCACAATCGGGTGCGCATGGTGACCGCGTCCTTCCTCGTCAAGGACCTGCACCTGCCGTGGTGGTGGGGAGCGGAATGGTTCCTCGAGCAGCTCATCGACGGTGACATGGCATCGAACAACCACGGCTGGCAGTGGGCCGCCGGCACGGGAACCGATGCGGCGCCGTACTTCCGGGTGTTCAACCCCGAGGCGCAGGCCAAGAAGTTCGATCCCGACGGCGAGTACATCCGACGCTGGGTCGGTGACGTCGACGCCGACGACTATCCCGAGCCGATGGTCGATCACAAGGCCGAGCGTGAGGAAGCGCTCCGGCGTTTCGGCCAGATCTAGCTTCCTGCGACGTCCCCCGCTGGTTGAGCTTGTCGAAACCACATGCCGCACAACAGGCTGCACCAGTCCCGCCTTAGCTCCGCTGTCCCCAGCGTCGAGGGATGCGTCCCATTGCGTCGTCCCACGTCGTCTCGACCAGCCGACCGTGCTGCCGGACGAGCGGGCGGGTCAGTCGGTCCTGAGACGAACTGGCCTTCCATCCGTAGAGATCCTGAGTTCGTCAGAACGGTGGTGGGTCGATGCGGTCGAGTTCTTCGCGGGCTCGTTTGTTTCGGGCGCGTTCTTGTCGCCGGCGGGCGAGTTTGGCGTCCAGTCGGCTGTGCGTGCGCTCCGGGTTGTCGTCGGAGGCGATGACGTGTGGGGTGGGTGGGGCTTGGGCGGCTTGCTCGAACCGGATGCGCCGCAGGTTGGGGAAGGTGTCTTCCAGCGTTTCGGCATCGCCGGGCAGAGTGACCCCTTCGGGGGTCTCGTAGTCGGTGACCAGGCGTCCGTCGTCGTCGCGGTACTGCACATCAACCCAGTCCCCGTGGGTCTTGAAGAGGTGACTGGGGCGGCATTTGGTGTTGAGGTTCTCACTCGACGTCGCCCCACCGCGGGCGGGGTCGGTGTGGTCGTACTCGGTGACATGGTCGAGATCGCAGGCGAATGCCGAACGGGTGCAGCCGGGTTCGGTGCAGTAGCCGTCCCGGACTCGCACGAAGTCGGCGCACGACGTGGTGGGCCGGTACCCGTT